>NZ_JBEYYT010000011.1:0-37125 GCF_040645715.1 Spirillospora sp. NPDC046719
CAAACGGCCGGGCAGGTATCACCTGCCCGGCCGTTCTATGTCCGGCGGCCGCCAGCGGTCACGCCCCCGTCCGTGACCTCAGCCGGCGTGAACCTCAGCGTTGCGATCGCGTGCGAAGCCAAGTTCGAGCTTGCGAGAACTTGATCGCGCAGCGAGCCCACCAGGGCGATGCAGCGATCGCCGCATCGCCCGTTGAAGGAAGGCCCTCCAGGGCCTGACGCCGAGGGCGATGCACGAAACTCAGAACAGCTTCTTGCCCTTGCCGTAGAGGTACTGGCCGGTCTTCTTGTTACGGCCGCACTCCTGGACCCACAGGTGCCAGCTGTAGGAGGAGCTGGTCTTGATCTTGACGGTGGCCTTGCCGTCGTAGTTGTACTGGGTGCCGCTGGAGGTGTAGCCGACGATCTTGAAGCGGGACCAGTACTTCTTGTTGCCCTCGGTGAAGAGGAACCGGACGCAGGCGGTCCAGCCGTTCTTCTTGCTGTCCCGGAGGTATCCGGTGACGTAGGTGCTGCCACCCTGGCGGGTGTAGGTGCCCCAGGCGCTCACGCCGCCGTAGGAGTTGTAGGGCGCCCAGCTGTGGGTGGTGGCGGCCTCGGCGGGAGCGCCGGCGAGGGCCGTGCCGGTCAGGAGTGCGCCGGCGGTCAGGGCTACGGCTGCGAATCGCCGCATTGGTCCCTCCATGCTCATGAATCACGGGTTAGCGGCGGATAACCTAGCAGTGATATCAAGATCATCTTTACGGTTTTCTTACCGAGCGGCCAGGGGCGGCCGAAAAGATCGGTTCGCCTGAACCAGCGGGGCCGTCCCCGCGTCCAACAGTCCGGACGCGGCACGCTCCGGGGCCGGAACCCGTCTCCCGAGGGGTTCCGGACGGGCTTCCCCGGTGCGCCACGGGCGCCGCGGACGGCCGGTCATGACGAAGATCTCATTCATCCGGCGGCACGGCCGGCGGGCGGCGCGCGGCGGGTCATGCCGACACGGCGCGCGCAACGGTGAGACCATTCGGGGAATGCGCGGCCGTGTTCGGGGGCCCGTGATCGCCGCGGGCGTGGTCCTGGTGACCGTGGTCTTCCTGCTGCCCGCGGCGGCCGCCGCGCCCGTGCCGCGCGAGAGCATCCCGACCTACGACGTGGTCCTCACGCTGGGCCGCGACGGGGTGGTGCGCGTCCGGGAGACGATCACCTACGACTTCGACCGGGGCGGCGAGCACGGGATCGTGCGCCGGGTGCCGTTCCGCCGCGCGAATCGGCTGTTCGACGTGCGGGACGTCAGCGCGGGCTCGTCGACGGGCGCTCCCGCCCGCGCCCGGACCATGCGCTGGCTGAACGACCTGCAGATCACCGTCGGGGACCGGCACCGCGAGGTCCGCGGCCGCCAGGCGTACGTGATCGAGTACGCGGTGGGCTGGGCGTTCACCCCGTACGCCGACCACGACGAGCTGGTCTGGGACGCGATCGGGACGAGCTGGGACGTGCCGATCGGGGACGCCGTCGTCCGGGTGGAGGCGCCGGTCCCGTTGCGGCACGCGACGTGCCGGGCGGGCTCGCCGGGGGCCACGACGCGCTGCCTCGGCGTCCGCGACGGGCGGTACGCGGTGGACTTCATGCAGAGCGCCCTCGCCCCGCACGAGGGGATGACGGTGCGGGTCCGGCTGCCGAAGCACGCGGTGGCCGTCCCGCCGCCGCACTACGCCCGGCCGCACTGGGCGGGGACCTGGCCGGGCTCGGCGGTGCTCGCGCTGGCGCTGGCCGCGGTGGCGCTGGCGGCGCGGAGGCCGGCGCCGCACCGCCGGGCGGGCGCCGCGATGGCGGTGGTGGGCGCGCTGCTCGTCCTGTCGGACGCCGCGGACGACGTGCTGGACCGCGGGCCGTGGGCGTTCTCGCTGGGGGACCGGTCGCTGGCGGGCCTCGCGCTGGTGATCGCCGGGGCGGCCGTGATGTGCTCCACGACGTCCGGGACGGCGCGATATGCGGCGGATGCGGCCCGGTGGGACTAGAGTTGGCCGGTCGTGACGGCGAACCGATCGTGATCGACGATCGTCTTACCCGGTCGGGAACCCCGGCGCGGTGACGGTGCGTTCAATCGGGGCATGTCGCAGGGTGATCGCGGACGGCGCGGTCGCGGACGGCGGTGATCGGCGAAGGGAGGCGCAGGGGAGTTGCGGGAGTACCTGCTGACCATCCTGGTCGCCGCGCTGGTCGCCTACCTGCTGACGCCCGCCGTCCGGCGCTTCGCCGTCTGGTTCGGCGCGCAGGCCGTCCCCCGGGACCGCGACGTGCACGTCATCCCGACGCCCCGGCTGGGCGGGCTGGCGATGTTCGGCGGGATGGTGGCGGCGCTGGTCGTCGCGTCCGGGCTGCCGGAGATGCGCAAGGTGCTGGCCGCCGGCGACATCGGGGTGGGCAAGGCGCTGCTGATGTCGGGCGGGCTGATCGTGCTGGTCGGGATCGCCGACGACCGGTGGGAGGTCGACCCGCTCACCAAGTTCGCCGGGCAGGTGGCCGCCGCCGGGATCTTCATCATGCAGGGCATCCAGATCTACTCGATCCCGCTGCCGAACGGGGAGTCGCTGTCGCTGCCGCCCGCCTACGGGGTGCCGCTGACGGTGTTCGTGGTGGTCGCGACGATCAACGCGGTGAACTTCATCGACGGCCTGGACGGGCTGGCGGCCGGGGTCGTCGGGATCGCCGCGCTCGGCCTGTTCGGCTACGCCTACCTGCTGACCAAGACCAACGGGATGACCACGCTGAGCGGGGCGACGCTCACCGCGGCGGTGCTGTTCGGGATGTGCCTGGGGTTCCTGCCGCACAACTTCAGCCCGGCGAAGATCTTCATGGGCGACACCGGCTCGATGCTGATCGGGCTGCTGCTGAGCGCGTCGACCATCCTGCTGACCGGGCAGTTCGACCCGGCGGTGCTGTCGAACGGGCTGTTCCCGCTGTACGTGCCGCTGCTGCTGGTGCCGGCGGTCGCGGCGGTCCCGTTCATGGACATGCTGCTGGCCGTGTGGCGCCGGACGAACCAGGGCAAGTCGCCGTTCTCTCCGGACAAGCAGCACCTGCACCACCGGCTGCTGCAGCTCGGCCACTCCACCCGCCGGGCCGTGCTGATCATGTACTTCTGGGTCGGGCTGCTGGCGTCCGGGCTGGTCGGGCTGGCGCTGTTCGACGCCGCGTGGATCACCCTCGGGGTCACGGTCGTGGTGGCGGTCGCCGGGGTCGTGCTGATGCTGCGGCTCGGCCGGCCGCGCGGCCGGCGGCGGAACGCCGCGGCGGAGCCGGGCGACACCGGGCAGCAGCCCGCCGCCCGCCCGCAACTGCCGGTCTGACCGCCGGACGGACGGTCTACTACAGCGCGTCGAATACCATTCGGATCGAACGTGCGGAGCGGGCGGGGCGACCTCCCTCTCGCAGTGTTCACGCCTCGTGTCCGCCGCGGTCCGCGGCCCGCGGCGCGTCCCGGCCGTTCCCCGGATCGGGCGCCGTGACCTGGGTTAAGGTCCGTGGTGCGAGTGTGGCCCGCGGCCCGGAAACCACCCGGGCAGGGCGTTACCTCTAGGGTAATTGTGGACATTCCGGACGCTTGTGATACCTTTCACGAACAAGAGACGACCACTGAACGTGACCAGCCGGAGCCCTCATGCAATCTTCCGACGCCCGGATGCTCCGCGGCGCCGCGATCCCGACCGGGGCGGTCGGGGTGGGCGCCGTCCTGATCGGCCTGCTGACCGCGGGCGGCAAGGGCGCGCTGGCGGCGGCGCTGGCCACCGTCGTGGTGCTCATCTTCTTCTCCATCAGCGCGATCGCGGTCTCCTGGGCCGGGAAGATCTCCGCCCAGACGATGATGCTGGCCGCGCTGGCCAGCTACGTGGTGAAGATCTTCGCGGTGATGGTGCTGGTCACGGCGATGGACGGGGTCTCCCTCTGGAACACCACGGTGTTCGGCTGGGCGGTGATCGCCCTGGCCCTGTGCTGGATCGCCGCCGAGTTCCGCGTCGCCCTACAGCGGAGGCCCTACGTTGACGACCCCGAAAGCGCCCTGGACCGGAGTCCGTGATGATCCCGCCTCGCACGGTCCGGGCGGACTACTCCAATATGACCACCGCAGGCATGGCCTGCTATCGTCCGGAGCGCGATGAGCGAGCAGAAGCCCCGGCCGGAGGACGGCCAGCGGGAATTCGCCGACGTCGCCTGGTCCGTGCCCAGCTACCTCCTGTCCGGCATGACTATCTGGGGCGGGATCGGGTGGCTGCTGGCCTGGTGGAGCGGGTGGCAGTGGCTGATCCCGATCGGCCTGATCATCGGCGTGACGCTCGCCATCTACCTGGTCTACGTCAAGTACGGTCGCCACTCCGTCTGAGCGGCCCCGCCGCCGAAGAAGCCTACGTGAAACATCACCACATTGATGAAGGGAACGCCGCGTGAACGCGCTGACGGTCCTCGCCTCCTCCGGTGGAGATGAGTTCCAGGCCCCCGGGCCTGAGATCTTCGACTTTCCGCCCCTCTTCGACGGCGCGCCGACCTGGCTGACCAAACCGGTGCTCTTCGCGGTCGTCGGCGCCCTGCTGGTCTGCGCGTTCTTCTGGGTCGCCTTCGCCAAGCCGAAGCTGGTGCCGCGGGGCGCGCAGAACCTCGGCGAGGTCGGCTACATGTTCGTCCGGGACCAGGTCGCGAGGCCGTTCCTCGGCAAGAACACCAAGCAGTGGATGCCGCTGCTGATGTCGCTGTTCTTCCTGATCTGGATCTGGAACATCATGGCCGTCTTCCCGGTCATCCAGTTCCCGATCGCCTCGCACATCGCCTACCCGGCCGTGCTCGCGGGATTCGTGTACATCCTGAAGGTCTACCTGGGCATCCGGCACCAGGGCGCGAAGTACTTCACCAACATGCTGCCGAAGGGCCTGCCCTGGCCCGTCTACATCCTGCTGGTGCCGATCGAGTACCTCTCGACCTTCATCATCGCCCCGTTCACCCACGCGGTGCGGCTCTTCGCCAACATGTTCGCGGGCCACACGATCCTCGCGTTCTTCAGCCTCGTCGGCTTCTGGTTCCTGTTCGAGAAGCCCACCGTCGCCGGGTTCGGCGTCGGCATCATCGGGGTGATCGTCACCATCCTGATGACCACCCTCGAGCTGCTGATCCAGTTCCTGCAGGCGTTCCTGTTCGCGCTGCTGGCCGCGATGTACATCCAGAGCGGTCTCGAAGCCGATCACTAGACCTCCGGGTCGGACAGTGCCCCCCGGCGCGCGCCCCGAAACCGACAACCTCGAAAAGCCCAGACCGGCGGACACTCCGCCGGCCGACAGAAAAGGAATGAACCCATGACGGGAGTCCTCGCCGCCGTGAACGGTAACGTCACCGCGATCGGTTACGGCCTCGCGGCCATCGGCCCGGGCATCGGCATCGGCATCATCTTCGGCCAGGGCGTCAACGCGATCGCCCGCCAGCCGGAGCTGACCGGCGTGATCCGCACCAACATGCTGCTGGGCTTCGTCCTCACCGAGGCGCTCGCCCTGATCGGCCTGGTCGCGCCGTTCATCTTCAAGAGCGTCTGATCAGGAGCCGGACCCGAGGAGGGCTGCACACATGATCACGTCAGCGTCCGTGCTGGCCGCGGAGCAGAACAACCCTCTGATGCCGCACCCGTACGAGCTGGTCGTCGGGATCTTCTCCTTCGTCGTCGTCCTGGTCGTCGTCGGCAAGATCCTCACCCCGCGCATCCAGAAGACGCTGGACGAGCGGACCGACGCGATCGAGGGGGGTCTCAAGCGCGCCGAGCAGGCGCAGGAGGAGGCCCGCCAGACGCTGGAGCAGTACAAGGCCCAGCAGAAGGACGCCGCGATCGAGGCGTCGAAGCTGCGCAAGAAGGCCGAGGAGCAGGGCGCTCAGATCATCGCCGAGATGAAGGAGCAGGCCCAGGCCGAGGCGCGCCGCATCATCGACGCCGCCAAGGCGCAGATCGAGGCCGAGCGCCAGCAGGCGCTGTCCTCGCTGCGTGCCGAGATCGGCTCGATGTCGGTCGAGCTGGCCTCCCGCGTGGTGGGCGAGTCCCTTGAGGACAGCGCCCGCCAGAGCCGGGTGGTCGACCGGTTCCTCGAGGAGCTCGAGGAGCGCGCCCGCACGCAGGAGCAGATCACATCATGACCATCACGGGAGCGGTGAGCAGGGCGTCGCTGGCCGAGGCCAGGGAGCGGCTGGAGGCGGTCATCTCCTCCGCCGGCCCCGACCTCGACGGGCTGGGCGGCGACCTGTTCGCGGTGCTGCACCTGATCGACCGCGAGCACGGCCTGCGGCGGGCGGTCTCCGACCCGGCGCGGGACGGTGCCGACAAGGCGCAGCTCGTCCGGATCCTGCTGGAGGGCAAGGTGTCGCCGGCCGCTCTCGGGCTGGTCGCCGACGTGGTCCGGATGCGCTGGTCCACCCCCTCGGAGCTGTCGGACGCGGTGGAGGCCCTCGCGGTCACCGCCGAGTCCGCCAGGGCGGAGGCGGCCGGCCGGCTCGACGACCTGGAGGACGAGCTCTTCCGCTTCTCCCGGGTCCTCGAGAGCGAGATCGAGCTGCGCGGCGCCCTCGCCGGCCCCGGCCTGCCCGCCGAGCGCAAGGCGGGCCTGGTCGAGGCGCTGCTGGACGGCAAGGTCCAGCCGGCCACGCTGACGCTGATCAGGGAACTGGTGCTGCGCCCGCGAGGACGTAGCCTGGAAGGCGGGCTGGCCGAGTACGGCCGGATCGTCGCCCAGCGGCGGCAGCGGCTGGTCGCGCTGGTCCGCACCCCGGTCGCGCTGGCGGACGCGCAGCGCACCCGGCTCGCCGCGGTGCTCGCCGCCGCCTACGGCCACGAAGTACACCTGAACATCGAGCTCGACCCCACGGCGATCGGCGGCCTGTCGATTGAGATCGGGGACGAGATCATCGACGGCACGATCGCCGGACGGCTGGACGACGTCCGCCGGCGGCTCGGCACCGGCTGACGCCGGCAGAGCTGACCCCAAAGGGAGCAAGAGAGGAATCATGGCGGAGCTGACGATCCGTCCGGATGAGATCCGGAACGCGCTGGAGCGCTTCGTCCAGTCGTACGAGCCCGAGGCCGCCGCGCGCGAAGAGGTCGGCACCGTCGTCGATTCCGGCGACGGTATCGCCCACGTCGAGGGCCTGCCCTCGGCGATGGCCAACGAACTCCTCGAGTTCGAGGACGGTACCCGTGGCCTGGCTCTGAACCTGGACGTGCGCGAGATCGGCGCCGTGGTGCTGGGTGACTTCAGCAAGATCGAGGAGGGCCAGAAGGTCCGCCGCACCGGAGAGGTCCTCTCGGCCCCGGTCGGCGACGGCTTCCTCGGCCGCGTCGTGGACGCGCTGGGCAACCCGCTGGACGGCAAGGGCCCGATCGAGAGCACCGAGCGGCGGGCGCTGGAGCTGCAGGCCCCGACCGTCGTGCAGCGGCAGTCGGTCAAGGAGCCGCTGCAGACCGGCATCAAGGCCATCGACGCGATGACCCCGATCGGCCGCGGCCAGCGCCAGCTGATCATCGGTGACCGGCAGACCGGCAAGACCACGGTCTGCGTGGACACGATCATCAACCAGAAGGAAGCCTGGGACTCGGGCGACCCGGCCAAGCAGGTCCGCTGCGTGTACGTCGCGGTCGGCCAGAAGGGCTCCACGATCGCCAACGTGCGGCGGTCGCTGGAGGAGGCGGGCGCGCTGGAGTACACCACGATCGTGGCGGCCCCGGCGTCCGAGCCCGCGGGCTACAAGTACATCGCCCCCTACACCGGGTCGGCGATCGGGCAGCACTGGATGTACCAGGGCAAGCACGTCCTGATCGTGTTCGACGACCTGTCGAAGCAGGCCGAGGCCTACCGCGCGGTGTCGCTGCTGCTGCGCCGCCCGCCGGGCCGCGAGGCCTACCCCGGCGACGTCTTCTACCTGCACTCCCGTCTGCTGGAGCGCTGCGCGAAGCTGTCGGACGACCTGGGCGGCGGCTCGATGACCGGTCTGCCGATCATCGAGACCAAGGGCAACGACGTCTCGGCGTACATCCCGACGAACGTCATCTCGATCACCGACGGGCAGTGCTTCCTGGAGACGGACCTGTTCAACCAGGGCGTCCGGCCGGCGATCAACGTCGGTATCTCGGTGTCCCGGGTCGGCGGCTCGGCGCAGATCAAGGCGATGCGCAAGGTCGCCGGCACGCTGCGCCTGGCGCTGTCGCAGTTCCGCGACCTGGAGGCGTTCGCCGCCTTCGCGTCGGACCTGGACGCGGCGTCGCGCGCGCAGCTGGAGCGCGGCGCGCGCCTGGTCGAGCTGCTGAAGCAGCCGCAGGGCTCGCCGTTCCCGGTCGAGCAGGAGGTCATCTCGGTGTGGGCGGGCACGTCCGGTGAGCTGGACGAGGTCCCGGTCGCCGACGTCCGCCGCTTCGAGCGCGAGTTCCTCGACTACGTGGAGCGCGAGGACGCCGGCCTGCTGACCTCGATCCGGGAGACCGGGCAGCTGTCCGACGACGACCTCACCAGCCTCAAGAGCACCATCACGGAGTTCAAGAAGGGCTTCCAGACCAGCGAGGGCGACCTGCTGGGCGCGGAGGAGCCCGTCGAGGCGATCGAGGACGAGGCCGTCGAGCAGGAGACGATCACCCGCGTCAAGAAGGGCTGACGGCCATGGCCGCACAGCTTCGTCAACTCCGGCAGCAGATCAAGACGGTCAAGTCGACCGCCAAGATCACGCGTGCCCAGGAGATGATCGCCACGTCGCGGATCGTCAAGGCCCAGCAGGCGGTGGCGGCCTCCAAGCCGTACGCCGACCGGATCACGCAGGCCTTGTCCGCGCTGGTGAGCCACCGTGTCGGGATCGACCACCCGCTGCTGCACGAGCAGCCGACCGACAACCGCAGCGCGGTGCTGATCATCACCTCGGACCGCGGTTTCTGCGGCGCCTACAACGCCAACGTCATCCGCGAGGCCGAGTCGCTGATCACCGCGCTGCGCGAGCAGGGCCGCGAGCCGGTCCCGTACGTCATCGGCAACAAGGGCATCAACTGGTACCGGTTCCGGGGCCGGGAGCTCGCCGAGACCTGGCACGGGTTCAGCGACCGGCCCGACTTCGCCAACGCCGAGCGGATCGGGCGGCGGCTGACCGAGGACTTCCTGAAGACCGACGCCGAGGGCGGGGTCGGGGAGATCCACGTCGTCTACACCGAGTTCGTCTCGATGCTGACGCAGAAGGTGCAGGTCCGGCGGCTGATGCCGCTGGAGGTCACCGAGGGCGACGGCGACGGGCAGGTCCTGCCGACCTACGAGTTCGAGCCGTCCGCGCAGGCGGCGCTCGACCTCCTGCTGCCCAACTACGTCGAGAGCCGCATCTTCCACATGCTGCTGCAGTCGGCGGCGTCGTTCCAGGCGTCGGTGCGGCGGGCGATGAAGTCGGCGACCGACAATGCCAATGATCTGCTCGGGGTCTACACGCGCCAGATGAACCAGGCGCGGCAGGCCGCGATCACCCAGGAAATCAGCGAGATCGTCGGTGGCGCTGACGCGCTCGCCGAGTCTGGCGGGGAGTGAAATGACTGCACAGGTAGAGACGGCGACCGCGACCGGGCGCGTCGCACGCGTCATCGGCCCGGTCGTCGACGTGGAGTTCCCCGCCGACGCCATCCCGGACATCTACAACGCGCTGCACGCCCGGATCACGCTGGGCGGCGAGGAGAAGACCCTGACCTTCGAGGTCGCCCAGCACCTGGGCGACAACATGATCAGGGCGATCTCGATGCAGCCGACGGACGGCCTGGTCCGCGGCGCGCCGGTGGTCGACACCGGCGAGTCCGTCGCGGTGCCGGTCGGCGACGTCACCAAGGGCCACGTGTGGAACGCCCTCGGCGAGGCGCTGGACGCCCCGACCGCGTCGCTGGAGATCACCGAGCGCTGGCCGATCCACCGCAAGGCCCCGGCGTTCGACCAGCTGGAGTCGAAGACGGAGATGCTGGAGACCGGCATCAAGGTCATCGACCTGCTGTGCCCGTACGTCAAGGGCGGCAAGATCGGCCTGTTCGGCGGCGCGGGTGTGGGCAAGACCGTCCTCATCCAGGAGATGATCCGCCGCGTCGCCCGCAACTTCGGCGGCACCTCGGTGTTCGCCGGCGTGGGCGAGCGCACCCGTGAGGGCAACGACCTCTGGGTGGAGATGGACGAGGCGGACGTCCTCAAGGACACCGCGCTGGTGTTCGGGCAGATGGACGAGCCGCCGGGCACCCGGCTGCGCGTCGCGCTGTCCGCGCTGACGATGGCGGAGTACTTCCGCGACGTCCAGAACCAGGACGTGCTGCTGTTCATCGACAACATCTTCCGGTTCACGCAGGCCGGTTCGGAGGTCTCCACGCTGCTCGGGCGCATGCCGTCCGCGGTGGGGTACCAGCCGACGCTGGCCGACGAGATGGGCGTGCTGCAGGAGCGGATCACCTCGACGCGCGGTCACTCGATCACCTCGATGCAGGCGATCTACGTGCCCGCCGACGACATCACCGACCCGGCGCCGCACACCACGTTCGCGCACCTGGACGCGACGACCACGCTGGCGCGGAGCATCTCCGAGAAGGGCATCTTCCCGGCGGTGGACCCGCTCGACTCCACCTCGCGGATCATGGACCCGCAGATCCTGGGGAACGAGCACTACGCGGTCGCCCAGGAGGTCATCCGGATCCTGCAGAAGTACAAGGAGCTGCAGGACATCATCGCGATCCTCGGTATCGACGAGCTCTCCGAGGAGGACAAGGTCACCGTCAAGCGGGCGCGGCGCATCGAGCGCTTCCTGTCGCACCCGATGTACGTGGCCGAGCAGTTCACCGGCCAGCCCGGTGTGACGGTGCCGAAGGACGAGACGATCGCCTCGTTCAAGGCGCTGGCGGAGGGCAAGTACGACCACCTGCCCGAGCAGGCGTTCTTCATGTGCGGCGGCATCGAGGACGTCGAGAAGAAGGCCAAGGAGCTGGAGAAGTAGTCCGCTCCGGCGGGGGGGGGCGGGCGGCCGCCCCCCGCGGCCCCCCCCCCCCCCCCCCCGCGTCCTGGTTCAGCGGGCGGTGGCTTGGCGGACCAGCGGGATCACCTCGATCGCGAAACGCTCGCGGGCCTCGGCGTCGCGGAACATCGCGTTGACGAAGGTGAAGCCGGCTTCGACGATCGCGGTGACCCGCTCGGCGATCGCCTCGGCGCCACCGGTGATCTCCGCGGGTGGTGGCGGGTCCGGAGTGCCGAAGGCGACGACGATGTTGGCGGCGCAGGTGATCTCGTCGGGGTCGCGGCCCGCGGCCCGGGCCGCGTCCAGCACGGTGTTCCGCATCGCCACCGCCTCGTCCAGGCTCAACCGCGTCAGGGAGGGGATCCAGCCGTCGGCGGTGCGGCCGGTCAGCCGGAGCGCCCGCGGGCCGTAGGAGCCCAGCCAGATCGGGATGTGATGGGACGGCCTGGGCTCGATGCGCGCCCCGTCGAGGTGGAAGTGGTCGCCGCTGAAGGAGACATCGGGCTCACGCCACAGCCCGCGGACGATCTCCAGAGCCTCGCCGAGCGCGGCGACCTTCTGCCCTGGGGTGCGCTCCGCCAGCCCGAACGCGGAGAACTCGCGGTCGTAGCCGCCGGTGCCCAGGCCGAGCACGAGCCGCCCTCCCGAGAGCCGGTCGAGGGTCTCGGCCATCTTCGCGGTGACCGCCGGGTGACGGTAGGGCAGCCCGAGCACGTTGGTCATGACCTCGATGCGCTCGGTGGCCGCGGCCGCCCATGTCAGCGCGGTCCAGGTCTCCAGGGTCGGGTGGCTGGTGTTCAGGTGGTCGCTGAGGCAGAACAGGTCGTACCCCAGCGCCTCGGCGCGGCGGACATCGTCGGCCAGCCGGGCGGGGTCGAAGGGTTCGAGTCCGTAGGTCGCGCCGAAGCCGACGCGCTGCCCTCGGATCGTGCTCACTTCCGCCGGTCCCGGTACCAGTCGAGGGCGGCGGGGTGCAGTTCGACGCCGGGCACCAGGTCCGGTTCGACCGCCGTGTAGGAGATGCCCATGGCGTTGTCGAGGAACTCGGGACGTTCGAGGGCCTTCAGGATCGCGCGGACCAGTTCCGGGTCGGTGTCCTCGCGCCCGTACACGTACTGGTGCCGCCAGCCGATGGTGGGGATGGTCCTGTCGACGCCCGGATACAGCCGCTCCGGGATGGGGACGAGCTGGGCCCCGAAATCCTCCGCCACCGCCCGCAGCGCATCCTCCTCCAGGTCGAGGAAGTTCATCGTGCGGACGTTGGCTAGCACGTTCGTCCACGGCGAGGCGAGGTTGACGAACATGAACACGCCATTGGCCAGGCCGTTCTCCAGCTGGTAGTGGGTGTAACCGCTCAGCGGGCCCGAGGCCCGGTCCGCGATCCACTGGGCGGGCAGGCCGTCCTCGGCGGGCTCGTGCCTGAGGTCCCTCGCATAGGGCGGCGGGTCATCGCCTCCCCAGTCCCGCAGCGCCTGCGTGGAGAAGCCGTGCAGTTCCAGGACGCGTTCGCCCCACGCCCGCAGCAGCTGGTCGCCGGGCGGTGTGATCGGCTTCCAGGGGAACCTCTTCTCACCGATCTCCCGCAGCGTCCGGACGCCGGACTCCGCGTCGACCGCGGCCACCAGCCAGGTGGAGAGGTTGACCGCGGCGATGACCCGCAGGTGCCCGGCGTCCAGGTCGGCGAGCGGTCCCCGGCCGCGGACGGCCCAGTCCACGAACGGGGGCATGGTCACGCCGATCTCGCATTCGCCGGCGGCGACGGCCCGCACGTTCAGATGGTCGTAGCGGGACCAGTCGATGTCGAGCCGGACGCCCTCGGACGGCAGGACCCGCCCCAGGCTGTCGGCGACCTCCCACCACAAGGAGCCCACGAGGCTCGCGGCCGTCTTCACGGTCCTGGTCATTGCGCGTGTTTCTCCTTCTCGGGTGCCGGTGGCGGACGTCATGCCTGCTCCTGCTGGTCCCGGGCGTGCGATTCGTAGGCCGAGGTGACCGTCAAAGGGCGCTCCACGTCGATGTTGAGCAGGTACGTGGTGAACCGCTCGGGCCGCTCGGCGCTGCTGAAGGGATTGGCGTCGGGGCCGTGGTGGGCGCCCTGCGGGTTGAGGTAGAGGGTCCCATCGCGCGGGCCCGCGCCGGCCTGCTCGCCTTCCGTCCCCACCACGAACGCGATCTCGTCGTAGTCGACGTTGCGGTGATAGGGCGGCACGAACGAGGAGTCGGGGTCACTCTGCATCGGGCGCGGCGTGAACGTGCAGATCAGGCAGCCGGGGGCGGTGAACGTGGTGTAACCGCTGGGCGGGATGTCCAGCCGCTCCGCCGAGATGGACCGGATGTCGTACATGCTGAGCTTGAACGGGGCCGTGCTGCCCTGCCAGCCCACGGCGTCGAACGGGTCGAACGGGTAGAAGATCGAACTGAGCCGGTCGCCCCGCTTGACGACGACCTCCCATTCCCCGCCTTCCCCGTCCTCCGCGTCCTCGGCCGGACGCGGTTCGGGTGTCCGCAGGACGCCGTAGTCGAACGGCACGTACTGGCCGAGCAGCCCGCGTTCGGGAAAACCGAGAGGCCCGGTCGTCTGGACGACGTAGAAGATGTTGTCCCGGCCGTCGGGCTCCAGGCGGTAGGTGATCCCCTTGGGGACGGCGAGGTAGTCGCCGGCCTGGAAGTCGAGGGGGCCGAAGTCCGTCGTGAGCCGTCCGGTGCCGCGCTGCACGAAGACCAGATCGTCGCCGTCGGCGTTGCGGTAGTAGAACGGCATCGGCTCGGATCGCCGCGAGGCGTAGACCGCGACGTCGTCGTTGTACATCAGCTTGGTCGGCAGTGCCCGCGGATCGGTCGCGTCGGGAAGCTCCAGTTCCCTGACGTCCGCGACCGTGTTCCTGAAGTCGCCCTCGATGCGGGTCCAGGCGGTCGCCGGGTGCCGCCGGTACAGCATGGCCTGGTCGCCGGCGAAGCCGTGCCGGCTGTACTGGTCCTCGTAGGTTCCGGCGGGGCGTTGCGCCTGCCCCTGGCGCGAGACGACGCCCTTGGATTCTCGGAACACGCCCATCAGCTCTTCCTTTCCGGGGGAGACCGGCGCTGCTGCGACGGCCGGCGAGCGCGTCCGCCGTGCCGCGGCTCCGGCCTGCGGCAGCCGCGGACGCAACTTGTTCGCAATGCGGACTGTTCGTGACGCGAACGAAAGTAGTGCGCACTGCGAACAAATGTCAACTACCATCGGAGGCCGGAGGTGCCCATGAACACGACCGCGGAGGCCGGCGCGCGACTCGGGACGGCCGCTGCCCTGGTGCGGCTGTCGCACCTCGTGCAGCACGTGTTCGCCGACGTCAGCCGCGACCACGGCCTGACCCCGCAGCAGACCCACCTGCTGTGCCTGCTGGTCGACGGCCCCCTCGGGATGACCGAGTTGCGCCGTCTGCTGAACCTGGAGAGATCCGGCGTCAGCGGACTGGTCGACCGGGTCGAGCGCCGCGCCCTCATCGCACGCCGCCCCGACCCCGCCGACCGGCGAGCCTGCCGGATCGCGCTGACCGATCAGGGCGCCCGGCTCGCCGAAGAAGCGCATCAGGACGTGATCAGCCGGCTGGAGACGCTGCTCGAGGAGGTGCGGCCGGCCGACCGGACGCTCCTGACCGCGGTCGTAACACAACTGCTCGCGCGAGACGGCGCCGAGACGGGACGCCCCTGGCTGTCACGAGAGCGCTGAACACGTCCTCTGAGCTCGCTGGCCCTGTCGGGGTAACGCGCATTGCGAACGGCCCCGGAAGCAACCGCATCGGTTCCGGGGCCGTTCACATTGCGCCCCGGCGGTCAGGGCTCGCCGCCGAGGCCATCACGGAGGCGGCGACACGCGAGCATCAATCGACGTGGAGACCTCCGCCCGCGTCACCGCCGAAAGCGCCCCCGCAGTTCGCTGTCTCGTACGCCGATCACCCCTCTGCGGACATCGTCATCACCCGGCTCGGTGGTCCAGTCGGTGCACATCGCGCCGCCGCCCGGGACGTAGGCTGCCTGGCGGAGCGCCGACCCTGTCGACCCGAACCGCCTACGGCAGGGGTCCGGCGTCAACCAGTATTCGACGTGAAGCCATAAAGCTCGCGGAGTCTTCTCGCAATAGCTCGCGATGCGACCGTCGCGGCTTCATAGAACTCTCGGTTGTAATCGGAATTGCTCCCAGATTCACGGGACCAGTACATCGGATAAGCGGAACTCGTCAGTCGGTCCACCGCCTCGATGACCGGCGGGTCCAGCAGCAGGGCGGACTCGTGACTGCACCTGACGTTGGCATTCATGGCTGCCGCCTGCAACTCCCGACCATCGTCCCCCTCGCGCCAATCCTCCTCTGCGGCTTCCGCCCTTGCTCGAGGAATGGCGATCGCGTTCACCTTGCTCAGGAGATCATGAATGGCCGCATGTATGGAGCGTAGTCCATCACGCTCGAATGTGATTCGGTCCAGATGCTCGGCTTGCCGACGCTCTGCGTTACGGACGTCCTGCGCGTTCCGTCTTGTCCAGCGAGTGCGGGCCATCTCAAGAAGGAAACTCGCAATAAAGCCGAGAACGAGTGTGATCAAAGGCAGCAGCACGGCGACCATGCCATCCACCATCCTCGTTCAAACCAGAGGCTGTCCAGAGCTCTGGCTCTCAGCCCGGAAAAGGACATGACCTTGATGCCGTTGCGCGTCGCTTCCATGCACGATCGACGGCACCCGCTCCCTTCCCGGCGACGAGGCCACCGGCAACGACCGCGCCGCCCAGCTCATCCGCAAGGCTCTGTGCAGGCGATGGGACAACGTCAATGCCGAAGCTGCGGCGCCCTCGCCATAGGCGATGATCACGAGGCGGACCCGGTCGTGGGCGTCGAGTTGGTGAGCAGGCGGGCCACGTGGGCTTTGGCGGTGGCGACGGTGATGGACGACTCGGCGGCGATCTCGGGGTTGGGCAGGCCGCGTCCGATCAGGGGAGCACCTCGCGTTCCCGCTCGGTCATTCTGTCGGCGGTCCTGCCTGGGGGAGCGGGTCTTGGACGGGCGGCGAACTCCTTGATGAGGCGGCGCGTGACGTTGGACGCGATCAGGCCGTCCCCTCCGGGGACCACGCGGATCGCGGTGAGGATGTCCTCCAGCGCCATGTCTTTGACCGGGAACCCGCTGGCGCCCGCCCGCAGTGCCCCGTACATACCGGCGGCAGATCGTCGCCGCTGGCGTCCGGTGGGCGGATGCTCATTGTGGCAACGCCCTTGGAGTCGGTTCGTGGGACGGTAGCGACCTTTGCCTCACTTCTGACGTGCTTCCGGGGCCGCCTCTGATGTCGGCACCTGTTCTGGCAGCGGAAGTCGCGCCGTCACGCGGAAGCCGCCCTCGGGGCGAGGTCCCGCGCTGAAGTGGCCGTGCAGCATTGCGACCCGTTCGCGCATTCCGGCGATTCCGTACCCGGTTCCTTCCGCTTGCCGGCCGCGCCCGTCGTCGATGACTTCGATCGATACTTCGTCGTCGCGCTGGTCGATGGTGACGCGGCAGTGGTCGGTGCCGGCGTGCCGCACTACGTTGGTCATCGCCTCCTGGATGATGCGGAACGCCGATAGCTCGATCTCCGCGGGCAGCGGACGCCGTCGTCCTGTCCACTGCAGGTCGACGCGTACACCGGCGTGTGCGGTCATCGTGGCCAGGCGTTCAAGATCGGCCAGGCCCGGCGCCGGATCAAGCGGAGCCGCCTCGGGGTCGGTACGGCGCAGGGTGCCGAGCATCCGTCGCAGTCCCGCCAGGGTGTCCCGGCTTGTGGCCTCGATGGCCGACAGCGCGTTGCGTGCCTCCGCCGGCTGGGTGTCGATGACGCGGCCGCCGACACCGGCCTGGATGGCGATGATGCCGATGCTGTGCGCGACCATGTCGTGCAGCTCGCGCGCGATCCGGAGCCGCTCTGCCGTGACGGCTCGGGCGGTCCTTTGTTCTTCTATGGCCTTGGCGTGCTCGCGGCGTTCGTGGACTGTGTTGCCCGCCATCCATGCCGCCCCCGCGATCAACACCACGAACATCACCGTCCGCACCAGGGCGGGGGATTCGTTCAAGTAGAAGGCCACGACCAACAACTGCGCGCAGAGCGTCATGACGACCGCCGCGATCGAGGTGCGGCGGGGACGGGTGGCGGTGATGAAGCCGATCGCCAGAGCGTTCGCCAGCATCATCAGGTACCCCAACTGCCATGAGAACGGCGCGGTGCCCCCGACCGCCCAGGCGGTGAGCCAGGCGGTGAGCATGAACGCCGTGCCTGCCAGCGGCCGGTGCGTCAGCAGGCCCGCCGGGAGCAGAAACAGGAGGGCGGGAATGAGGAGGCTCAGACCGTCCGGGCCTCCGCCGTTGAGCAGGGCGATGGCCAAGAGCACCGGGAAGGCGGTCGCCGCGAGCCACGCCGGGCCCTCTCCGATGACCGCGACGTGCCGGTGCGGCGTCCGTGGAGGCGACGTAGCTGGCATGCGCCGATCGTAGCCAGCGACCATGACCTGCGGCATTGGCCCTCGGGCGTAATCCCTCGGGCTACCACCGCATGCCACGAACGTGGTCGACGGCCCGATGCATCCCCGATCGCGCTGAAGCGACCGTTGGTCGACTCACTGAAGATCGACCCTGCGGAGCATCCTGAGAAGCGATGGGCCAGTGGCGCCATTCTCGTCCTGTTGGCAGTCCAGGCCGTCGCCGTCCTGTGGTTCGCCATCGGCTACGCGTCCTGGATTTCCGCATCTACTGGCTGGGCGCGCATGCACTCCAGCACGATGAGCGTCTGTACACCGAGCAACTGGCGGCGCACTGGTTCACCAATACTCCTTCGCGGCGGTGATGTTCACACCGCTGGGTGCGCTGCCGCTCACAGTGGCACGGGTGATCTGAGAGACATGGCTGCTGGTGACCCTCGCCGGGGCCTGCACGATGTCGGAATGGCCGCGGCGATCAAACCGACGCCGGGCATCTTCCTCGTTCTGCTGCCGTTGATCAAGTGGGAGGCCGCGGTGACCGCCACCGTGACTTTCGCCGTCTGTACTCTTGCCGCGTTCGTGGTCGCGAAAGGCGCCCCTCGCCTGTATTGGACCAAGACCTTCTACGTCGGCCGGGCTGCCGGGGCTGCGGGCGCACCGGCTCCGGCACACCTACGGCACCCGGTTACGCCGCAGCGGCGCCACCCCCCGCCCAAGTGCCAATTCTCCTCGGGCACCCCTTGGTGGCCACCTCGGGGCGGTATTTCCGCACTGGCGCTGCTGAGGTCGCCGGTGAATGCCCCTTCTCTTTCCCCTAGGGCGTGCTTGAGAAGTAGATCACGGCGGTTGTTCTCCGCGGGCTCCGCTTACGGCTGTGGCGTGGCCTTGCTGAGCCGATTGAGAGCGATGGTGACCCATCTGCGCACTTCCGCGTTGGGGTCGTCGATAAGCCGGGTGATGTGGGGGACTGCTGCGGTGGCATGGGTGTGGCTGAGCGCGCTGAGTACGGATATCCGTACCTGCGGGTCGGGGTCGTTCAGCGCGGCGGCCAGCGCGTCCACGGCGGCCGGGAGCCGCTCGGTGAGCTGGCCGACCGCGGCCGCAGCCGCGGACCGGACGTCGGAGTACGAATCGTTGAGGAGGGTCAGCAGGCGGGGCAGATCTTCGTCTGAGACGATGAAGTCCAGGGCCCAGACTCCGGTGGTGCGAAGGGCGGCATCATCGGAGTCGACCAATTCGAGCACTGCCGGGCGTGCCTGCTCGGGGTCTTGATCGAGAAGCTCACAGATGATCGTCTGGAAGGTGTCCTGGTCGTCGCCCAGGTCTTGGGCCGAGGCGCGCAGCAGTGTCGGCAGGGCGTCGAGCCCGGCGATGCCGGCGAGGACCTCCTCGACCACGTCACGGCCATAGAAGTCCTCGCGTTCGAGGAAGGACTCCAGGTGCCTTTCCAGCTCGGGTACGAGCCGGGGATCGGCGCTGGCGATCAGTGCCTCGATCAACTCGGTGATCTTGTCGAACGAAGTGTCATCGAACTCCCCTTTCTCGTCGGGGTCTTCACCCGGAAGTAGACGGATGAGTTGGACGAGAAGCGACATGAACCATCATCTTGCTGGTCAGCATCGATCACAGCCACTCGGCGATGCAGGCGATGCGCACGGTCGCCTCGGAGCGGACGGCGAGCCTGTCGTCTCTGGCCGCCACAGCCCGGTCGCGTTTGAGCCGGTTGATCGCGCACTCCACCGCATGCCGCGCGCGGTAGTCGGTGGCGTCGAAATCGGATGGCCGGCCGCGGAACCCGCCCCGATACGGCCGAGCCCGGCGTGCCCCGTCTGCGGCGCGCCAGGCGACCTATCGAGATGGCCCTCCGACCGCCCGTCCCTGCCATGGGGATCGGCGGCACCAAGGTGCTGGGCGGCTCCGTGATCAACCCCGCCGCTTCCGACCGGAGATCCTCGCTCAGCAGATCAAGTGCAGGCACCACGACGTCCGCTCAATCTCGGTGGCTGGCTGCCGCCTTCGGAATTCAGGCCGGGTGTGGTGTGAGTGTGTCGAGAGTAGGGCTTAGGAATGCTGGGGCGGTGCTCAAGAGGTGGAGCCGTTCGCGGTGGAGAGGCCGTCCATGAAGACGGTGAGGTAGGCGTCGGTGAGGTCGGGGTCGGGGTCGGCGCGGGCGACGGCGAGGGCGGTGGCGCTGATGAGGGTGGTGGTGGCCGAAAGGCCGAGGTCGGTGCGGATCTGTCCGTCGCGGCGGGCGCCTTCGATCATCTTCTCGACGGCCCCGACCAGGTCGGCGCGCAGCGCGGTGGTGAGGGGCAGGTCGAGGCCCGTCAGTTGGTCGCTGACGGCGTGGTGGGCGGCCTGAAAGGCGATCAGTTCGCGCAGAAAGACGCGCAGCGCCTGGTAGGGCGTGGTGTCGGCGATCAGGTCGCGGGCGCGTTGGACGACGGGTTCGAGCAGGTGGGCGACGGCGGCGTCCAGCAGGGCGTCCTTGCCGCCGAAGGCGCGCACGACGGTGCCGGCGCCCAGTCCGGCGCGCTCGGCGATGGCCCCCACGGTCAGGGACGCCCCCGGCTCGGCCAGCAGCGCCATGGCGGCGTCGAGGGCGAGGTCCCGGTTGCGCACGGCATCGGCTCGGCGTGCGGATGTTGACAACTGGAATGCTCCTTCCACATAATCATCTGGAACCTACGTTCCAGTTCGGTCCAGTGTAGAGGAGACTCCCATGAACGAGCGGATCCTGATCTCCGGAGCCAGCATCGCCGGCCTCACCCTGGCCCACTGGCTGGCCCGGCACGGCTTCCGGCCCACCATCGTCGAGCGCGCTCCCCGGCTGCGCACCGGCGGCAACGGCGTGGACATCCGCGACGACGCGGCCACGGTCATCGAGCGGATGGGCCTGATGCCCCGGGTCCGGGAGCTGGCCGCCGACGTCCACGGCATGAAGTTCGTCGACGCCGCCGACCGCGCCGTCGCCCGGATCGACACCCGCGGCGCCGGCTCGGTGGAGATCATGCGGGGCGACCTGGTCGCGCTGCTGCACGAGGCCACCGACGCCGAGATCATCTTCGGCGACTCGGTCAGCGCCGTCGAGCAGGACGGCGACGGCGTGACGGTCACCTTCGAGCACGCGCCCGCCCGCCGCTTCGACCTGGTCATCGGCGCCGACGGGATGCACTCCAACCTGCGGCGACTCGCGTTCGGTCCGGAAGAGCGGTTCATCCGGCACAAGGACCACTACTTCGCCTTCGGCAACGCCGACGCCGCGTTCGGCGAGGACCGCTGGGTGACGATGTTCAACACCCCCGGCAAGATGACCGGGATCTACCGGTCGGGCAACCACGACCAGGCCAAGGCGTACTTCATCTTCCGCTCCGAGCCGCTGGACTACGACCACCGCGACACCGCCGAGCACCGCCGCCTGATCGGCGAGGCGTTCGCCGGCCAGGCATGGGCCCCCACCCAGGCCCTGCTCGACTCCGCGCTCGCCGACCCCGACCTCTACTTCGACGCACTCGGCCAGGTCCACATGGACTCGTGGTCCAACGGCCGCGTCGCCCTCGTGGGCGACGCCGCCTGGTGCGCGTCCCCCGCCTCGGGCGCGGGCGCCGAGCTGGCCATCGTCGGCGCGTACCGGCTGGCCGGCGAACTCGCCGCCGCCGACGGCGACCACCAGGCCGCCTTCGCCCGCTACGACGCCGTCCAGCGGCCACTGGTCGACAAGAAGCAGCAGATCGGCCCCAATGTGGGTCTCATGGTGCCGAAGACCGAGGGCGGCCGGTGCGTCCGCGACGCCCTCGTCCGGCTGTCGGTGATGAAGGTCGCCGGAGCGGTCGAGCGCCGCCTCCAGGCCCGCACCGCCCGGCCCCTGCCCGACTACCGCCGCGCCGCCTGAGGCCTGGTAGGGCCCGCGAGGGAGGCTTAAACCCGCGGGAGCGTCACGTGGAAACTCCTCAGATTTGGACGAGCGCCTGTAGCCGTCGTCCTACGCTGCCGCGCTCGGCGCGCCGCAGCGCCGTTGCGGTAGCCCACATTGCGAGCCTTGAGGGCTCCATCTGGGCGGAATCCTCAACGAATACGAACATGCTGCTTGACCTGCACGGACGTGGTTTCCGGCAAGTGCAGCGCCGGAGTGGCCTGCGCGGTCAGGAACGCTGTGCCTGCCGTGTACGGGTGAGGCGTGCAGGGTGTGAGCGCCGGTGCGGGGCTTGATCAGGCGCGGGGACAGGCCGCGGCGACGTGGTTGTCGCGAGTGACCGACCGGGACCCTGCTCAGCCGGCCGCATGGCCACCCTCGTGCAAGCCATCCTCCCTCGCGCCACCAGGATGAGTGATGTCGGGATCAGTTCACTTGGGCGGCTCAAGACTCTGGGTGAAGGAAGACTTGAGGAACACCGTGTAACTGATCACCGAGGGAACTTTCACATTCCATCCCTTGACGGTCCGAGTGAGTACTTGCTCGCTGTCGAGCAGGCGACCGGTCTGCGGGTCGAAAATCAGCGTGTACCGTTGTGGGATATCCGAGCCGTTCCACTGTACGCTGACGGCGAGGCCGGTACGGCCCGCCCGATCGGTCGTCATGCCGTCATAGTGAAGGCCGGGGATGTCGGCGACGACACGGAGCGCGGCGGCGGCGACCGCAGGCCGGACGGGTCGTTCGCTGTAAAGGTCCTCAATGTCGACGAGCCGTTCCACTTGCCCGTCTTCCGAGTTCGGATTCGCCGCGTACAGTTGCTTCCTCAGGACTTCCGGGTCGGTGGACAGCGTCTTCCATGCCAACCTGAACGGTATGCCGCCTGGGCCGAACCGCTGGTCGTCTTTCCCTGGTGCGACGATTCCACCGCCGTCCTTTTCTGTCTTCTCCCACACCTTGCGGTCACGTGCGGTCGGGAAGTACGGCGCGCCGTATTCGGAACGTTGGCGACCCGAGCCGTCGGCGGCCAGCCACTGCTGGGAAGTTGTCGCGATGACCGCACTGCTTGGCTCGCCCTTCGCGTTTCCCTGATCGCTCAGCTCCCAGTTCCGGGTCTGTACATAGGCGTAGCGGCCTGTCCCGGCGGTGTCGGGCAGACGCTCGGTCCGCTCGGCCAGATCGAGGAGCACGTCACGGGCGCTTGTGGGCCCGCCGCCGTGGTAGGTGAGCAGGGGCGGTGTCGCCGCGCGTGCCTTCGTCGCCGGCTCGCCATTCCCGGGCAGGGTGACGACTCCCGCGATACCGACGATCGCCGCCGCGGCCACGCCCGCCGCCGCGAACATCGCGGTGCGCCGCCCGTAGGCCCGCCGGACCGAGCGGGGTCCAGGAGCATCGCCGAACATCGTCGTCGGCGACGTCCTCGGCGCTGTGGGGTCGACGCCGACGGCCGGATCGTGGGGGCTCAGCAGCGTGCGGATGGTTTCGATGTCGGAGTTCATCAGTTGGTCTCCTCCCCCTGGTAGTCGTCGAACAGCTTTTCGAGTCGTTTGCGCAGGCGGTGCAGGCGAATGTGGACCGCGGCGCGGCTGCAGCCCAGCACGATGCTGATCTCCCGGCTGTTGAGGCATTCCCATGCGGCAAGACGTGCCAGTTCGCGGTCTTTATCGCTCAGGCCGCGCAGCACGGCGATCGCTATCTGTCGGCTCGTCACGGTCTCCGCGTGGTCGGATTCGGGTTCCACGCTCAGAGCGTCGCTGAGGTTTCGTTCGCGCTGTTCGCGTCGTGCGCTGTTCGCGATGACGTTTCGGGCGACGGAGTACAGCCAGGGCAGCTCATGGTCGGATGGAATGTCGGCGATCCGCCGCCAGGCGATGGTGAACGTCTCGCTGGCGATGTCCTCCGCTTGGTCCAGACCTACCCGCCGCGATGCGTAGCGCACGATGCTGCCGTAGCAGCGTTCGTACAGCGTCATGAATCGCGTCCGCCTCGCGTCCGGGTCGGGCGGCACCGCCTCGATCGTTTGTGTGTCTTTTCGGTACACATCACGCTTGTGTTGGGAAGAGCGCGATTCTTTCACGGTTCTCCGAGACGATCTCCGCAGCGAGCTCCACCGCCTTCCCTGGCCGAGCGGTCCCCAGGCGGGGACGCGCCCCCTGCCGTACCGCCGCGCGACCGGGAGGACCTCGCGTTCGATGCCGCGGTTGACGATCGAGTAGGACGGCTGTTCGGTGCGGAACCGCCGCAGGCCCCGCAGCTCGGTCACCCGGTGCGCCTGCGGGGTGCGGATATTCGGTTTCGCCTGATGAGCGTGGGTTTTCATGTCCGTCTGCCCGGCCGCTGTGCACTCGGTACGTGGTCGCTGTTGCAGGCGATCGTGTTGCCGGGCGTGGCCTCCGCCGAGGGGCCGGGGTGGTGGTCAGGCATGGTGTCGTGAGGTCGAGAGGGCGTACAGCGCGAGGCCGAGTCCGCTGACCTCGATGCCGGCGCCGACCGGCAGCCACACCGCCGGGAAGATCAACACCAGCGCGGGTCGATGGAAGTGGATCGAGGAGCCTCTCGCCTGTGAAAACACCGGGGGAATTCGCGGTGGGGCCGAGGGAGCCTACCTACGGCGGCTCCCCAGTGGCCCCCAAATCTGTGAGGTGTTCTGCGGCGAGCAAGAGCGCCGTCGGTGGCGAAGGCCGCTGCAGGGGTAGTCGCCCGTGGTCCGTGTCGATGGAGTGGACTTCGGACGTCAGCGCCCGCCACCCGGGGGAGTGGAAGGCTCAGGAGGCGAGCAGTGAAACCGCCTCGTTCACGGCGGGGTCCTTGCCCTTGGAGACGTCCGCTGCGGTCAGCGGCCGCTGGTGGTCCGGGGGGACGCCGATGGTGTCGATGATCTCGCCGTGGGCGCCGAGTGCGTACTGGGCCGGGAGGGTGAGTGTGCTGGTGTTGTCGTTGAGTTGGTAGTCGAAGGACGGGCCCGAGGAGGCGCCGGCCGTGCGGGTGCCCACCAGCGTGCCCAGCTTCAGGTCTTTGACTGCCATGGCGAACAGGTCACAGGTCGAGGCGCAGTTGCCGTCGGTGAGGGTGACCATGGGCAGGTGCAGCAGCGGGGTGCTGTTGTCGACGGGTTGGGGGTCGCACTTGCCGTCGGCGTCGCAGAAGTCGACGTAGTCGGTGTTGTGGGCGAAGGCGCCCAGCAGAGTGGCGGCCTCGGCTCCCATACCGCCGGGGTTCCCGCGCAGGTCGATGATGACGCCGGTGATCTTCGTCTTTGCTTGCAGGTCGGTGATGGCTTTGAGCGCTTCGCGGGCGACGCCGGGATAGAACTGGCTGAACTGGATCTGCGCGATGCTCCCGTGTACCAGCTTCGCCGACACACGCGCCGGTGATGCGGGCAGCACGCGGGGCGTGACGGTGAACGTCCGGGTGCGGCCGGTGGACGGGCGCTGCACCGTGATGCGAACTGGGTCCTTCGTGGAGGAGGCCACACGCAGGTAGCCCATGACTCCGGCGTTGAAGGTGCCGTCGCTGAAGGGCGGCACGCCGTTGACGGCGCGGATGATGTCACCGGGTTTGAGTCCCGCCGTGGCGGCGGGGGAGTCGGTCGTGACCGCCTTGATGAATAGCGGGGCGGTGTAGCGGGAAGTGTCGCCGCCCGGGTCGTTCTGGTTCAGGGTCAGACCCAAGCTCAACGATTGAGCGGCCGCCGTGCGAATGCGGGCGTGGTTGTCGTGCAGGGCGGCGAGCATGCCCTTGATCGCCGCGACGGCCAGTGCCGAGCGCACCGACTGCTGGTCGGACGCGGCGGCCAGCACCGAGCCGAGCCGGGCGCCGAAGGCATCCCAGTCCTTGTCGCGGTCGCCGCTGAGAGTCGGCATGACGGCGTCCGGCTGGTCGATGCCGCGCTTGATCAGTTCCGTCACCACGGAGTCGAACGCGGACTGCAGTAGCTGCCGGTGGTCGAGCTTCGAACCCTTGTAGTAGTTGTCGATGATGCAGTAATACGCCTGCTGCACGGTGCTGACCGAGGTGGGCGCCGGGTCCGCAGGTATGGTCGTGGGCCCGTTCTGTCTCACGCACTGGGCGGGATTGGCGGCCGTATAGGCGGCCAGGCGCGGGCTGGCGGCCGCGGTCATGCTGACTGCGGCGACTCCGGCGGTCATGGCGGCGCTCACCGCCATGAAGAGGTTTCGCTTGGTGGTTCTCACGTTGTGCTCCTGTGTGCTCATGCCAGATAGAGCGGCGTTGAAGCCTGGCCAGGCGTAAGTGGGAGTTTTAACGAACGGGATGTTTCCTTGCTGTTAGCGCTTGCTGAGAAAACTCGGTCTGAGCTTGCCGTCGTTTCAAGTGCCCCACCGATGCCTCGTGCGGCACGGCTAGGTTTCGCGGCCGTGACGGCACCTCATCCCGGGGCTAGATGCGGGGGAAACCGAGTGGACTGCCCCGCACCAGAAGGCGAACCGGTCGGCCTCGTTTCTTCAGATCGGCGTCCGGTCGCTCGCGGGCTTACAGCACCCAAGAGATGTGCAGCGGATGCCGCCTGACCGAATCCAGCGCGTGCAGACCGCGCAGGACCTCGTGGGGCGGCGAGCAGCCGAAGGGCACCGTGCCCTCCCGCCGCCCGCCGCCTTACCCATACGTTCACCGGAACTCAGCGAGTATCTGATGAACTCATTCTCCGGGTCTTAGATGACGCCGATCTGGGGCCTCACCGAGGGCGGGAACAAAAGGGCGGCCGGGCGTCCCCGCGTGCCGCCCAGGGGCGTTGTCTACGGCCCTGACCTGTCCTTCAGGCTGTCGGTCTCCGTCGCGGCATCAAGCGGGACGAACGTGATGGCCCACTGCGTGGAGGCGCTCTACGCTCCGGACGCTGACCCGATCTCGTCGCTCCTCGCGAAGGAGGGCCTACGCCTGCTCGCCGCCGGGCTGCCGACCTCGGTCGCCGCTACGAGCACGCGGACCGCGCATGCCGATGTCCTGCTCGGCGCCTGCTTGGCGGGCTGGGCGCCGGCCGCGGCGGGCACGGCCCTGCATCACAAGATCTGTCACATCCTCGGTCGGTTGGTTCGTTTTCGGTGGTGATGTCGATGGGGACCTGGCCTTCGGTGACGAGATCGAGTGCTCGGTGGGCGCTGTTGGCGAGGTGAGCGGAGTGGGATTTGCCCTGCATCAGCAGGTCGTGGTCCGAGATTCGGACGGGGGCGAAGGTGGCGATTCGGCATGAGCGGCCGCAGTGCCGGTGGGTTACGCGATTTTCTGGGCGGTTCCATCGGCCGCGGACCGTTCGATGGCGGCAAGGAGCCGGTGGTGGCGCAGAGCGGTCTCGAAACTGGGGTGTGGCTGCCGGTCTTCGGCGATGGCCTGGGCGACCTCCTGGTAGAGGGCCGCTATGTTGGCCGGTGGCCCGGACCGGACCCCGGTGGGGACGGTGCGATAGGTGTCGGGCACGGCCACGGGGTCGTCTCCGATTCTGATGTCCCAGTCGCCCCAGTGGATGAACGTTCCACGCTGGGCCGGGATGGCGGTCAATGTCGCGTCGCTGCCGACGAGCTTGAGCACGAATGCGTCCTGGATGGGGCCGTTGCCACCGTGTACTGCGACGGATGCGGTGGCGCCACCTTCCAGAAGCCCGTGCAGCAGTACGTGGCTGGGTGTGGCGTTGGGCGCGGTCTGTTCCGTTCCGGTGACCAGCACGCGGTCGTGCGTGCGGGGCAGCCGCGCCGAGACCTCGGTCAGCGGGCCCGCGACCCGTTCGAGCGCGGCCAGGAAGTGGCCGGCCATGATGGTCAGGATGTTGGTCCCCTCTGAGGGGTCGAGGCCGAACACCAGATTCGGCCATATCCGGCTGCCACCCCAGGGCGCGCCCTCCGCTACCAGCGCTACCGATTCGAGCGCGCCGATCCGGCCATCGGCCAACAGGTCGGCGACGAAGCGGGCGCTCGGCGAGTGGTGCCCCTGGAGGACCACCGCGTGTACGACGCCTGCGGCGACGGCGGCCTCGGTCAGCTCTCTCGCTTGGTCGGCGTCGACACCGAGCGGCCACTCCGACACCACGTGCTTGCCGGCCTTGAGCGCGGCCCTGATCACCGCGGCGTGCCCGGAAGCCTTCACCGAGACGACGACCAGGTCGACATCGGTGTGCTCGGCGAGCTCGGCAACGTCTGCGAAGGCGTGCCGCACGCCATGAGCGGCGGCAGCCCGGTCCGCGCTGGCCTGATTGGTGGTCGCGACCGCGGTCACCTCGAACGCCTCGAGTGCGGCGAGTGCGGGTAGGTGCGAGCCGTCCGCCCAGCCGCTGGCCCCGACAACTCCGACTCGGATCATGCGCCCCCCTTAGTTGTGTACCTTCCGGTATGAAACTAGACCGGCGCGCCGTGGTCCCGCAAGAGGTAACGTACCGATAGGTATAAAACTCGGGAGAGCACGGAGGACGGCATGCCCGGCGGACGCCCACGCTCGTTCGACGCAGACGCCGCACTCGACCAGGCGCTGGAGGTGTTCTGGCGGCACGGATACGAGGGCACCTCGCTGACCGACCTGACCGCAGCGATGGGCATCAACAAGCCCAGCCTCTACGCCGCCTTCGGCAACAAGGAGGAACTGTTCGCCAAGGTGCTGGCCCGCTACCTCAACGGCCCCGGTGCCTACGCCGCCGACGCGCTGGACGCGCCCACCGGCCGCGAGGTCGTCGAGCAGCTGATCCGCGGGGCCGCGAACCTGACCGCGGGCGAGAACACGCCCCATGGCTGTCTGTGCGTCAACACCGTTCACGCCTGCGGACCCGACGCGCACACCGCACGCCAGGACGCCATCGCGGTGCGCAAAGCCGGTGAGGCGGCGTTGCGCAGGCGGCTGGAGCGGGCCACCGATCTTCCACCCCACTACGACCCGGCCGCCCTGGCCGCACTCGTCCACACGATCTCCGACGGCATCGCCGTCCAGGCGGCGGCCGGCCGCAGCCACGACGAACTGCGGCAGATCGGTGACTTGGCGCTGCACGCCCTGCTGGACTGAAAGCCCCTAGGCCACCACCGTTCGCATCCCAGACCCCTTACCAGGCGCGCCCAGACGATCAGCTCCAACGGCAGACCGCCGTGGCGCCCTTAGCGGGACGTTCGTTCACCTACCACATCAGCTCCGGAACACCCGGGGCCCCGGACGCATGCGTCGAGAAACATTTGTTTCTTGGAGAGCACTCGCCGGAGGCCCTGGACGGCGCCGAAGCCCGTCCAGGAGTGTCGAAAAAGCGTGTCGGAAAGTCCGACGTGGTGGTGTGGGCGAAGGGCTCAGCACAGGCGAAGCCGAAGCCGACGCGCACCTCCGAGAGCGACCCCGACCAAGTTCGACTACGGCACCTGCCACGTTCCCTGATCCCGATATCACCGCGGGCGGGACGGTCTCCACCCACGGAGTCCGCCCCGTCCGTCCGTTTTGATGTGTTACGGTCCGTGGTTTCGCCATGGAGGTGATCAAGTGAAGATCCGGCGCTCCCTCGCCATCGCCACCCCGTTGGTGGCTCTGGCGGCCGGTATCTCGGGGGTCGTGTACCTGGCCCCCGGACAGACACAGAACGCGGCGGGGACCTCGGCCACGGCGGCCGCCCCCGCTCTCGGCGACTTCGACCTCCGCCAAGGGTCGAACCGCAGCACCCCCCTCAAGGCCCTCGGCAAGAAGCTCGACAAGAGCGGCGTCACCGCGCTGATGAACGCGACGGGCCAGCGCAAGCTCGGTTCCGGCAGTTGCGCGAAGGCGGCCGGAGTCCCTGCCAAGTCGGTCGCCTACTGCTGGAACGCCGGGGACTCCAAGACCTCGAAGTGGATCCCGCAGGGCGTGTCGACCGTCTCGGACGCCGACTCCGACGAGACGTGGGGCAAGAGCGGCAAGCCGATCCTCGTCGCCTGGTACGCCGACCACGCCATCCGGCTCACGTTCGTGAACCCGGCCAAGCACAGCTACCGGCACGTCCTGCTCGTCTACCCGACGATGAAGGGCGGCAAGGCGACCTACACCGACATCGACGTCCACGCCGGCGGCATCGCCTGGTTCGGCAACAAACTGTACGTCGCCGACACCCAGGCGGGCCTGCGCCAGTTCGACATGACGCAGATCTACGACCTCGGCAAGAGCAAGGCGGGCACCACCAAGAAGAAGGGGTGGGTCGGCCTGCACGGCAAGACGTACTACGGGCACGCGTACCGGTACGTGATGCCGCAGACGGGCAGCTGGCAGAACGCCAAGGGCAAGGCCCCCGCGTCCAAGTGCAAGGGCAGCGGGCCGCTCCGCACCTCGTGGGCGTCGGTGGACCGCACCGCGCGGCAGCGGCCAGCGCTCATCCTCGGCGAGTACTGCGCGACCGCGAGCCCCAAGGGCCGCGTGGTCACCTACCCGCTCAAGGTCGGCACCGGCATCGTCGGGACGGGCGGCGTCGCGCACGCGAACTGGGCGGCGACGCTTCCGGACAAGAAGATCCAGGGCGGCGTCCGGTCGCACGGCTGGTGGTGGTTCTCCCACAACGTCGACACCACGTCGGGCGCCAAGCGCGGGCAGTTGCTCACCACCGTCCGGAAGGGCGGCGGCTGGGGCGAGGTGACCCGGCAGACGGTCTCCTACGGCCCTGAGGACCTGTCGTGCTACCGGGGCCAGCGGCGCATCTGGACGGTCGCGGAGCACGCCGGCAAGCGGGCGCTGTGGGGAACGCTGGAAGACCCCTGCAACACCAACTGAGGCGATCTCTTCCCGCTCGCCCGCCCGGACGGACACCCGGGCGGGCGAGCGGCTTCACACGCCCGAGGTAATGGTCATTTGCCTGTTCCCCGGACGCCGCGCAGGTCGTGGGGCACGCGGAGGCGGCAGTGCCCCCTGTTCACCTGCAGGGGCATGTCTTAAGAGCCTTAGGCTGGCCCGCCAGCAAACGACCGCACCTGACGGATCTCCCGCCGCTCGCCCAATGGGCGCGGCGGCGGGAGACCGATTGGGCAGGAACGTCGACGTGAACGTACCGCAGGGGCCCCGCACCCGGTGACGCCTGCAGGTCAGCGACTGGCTGCAGGCCGACACGGCACTAGACAACGAGGCCTCCTGCGATCTCGGCGACGACCAGCTCGCCGAGATGGTCCTGCGCATCCGTGAGACCCGATGGGCGCGATTGCCCACCGAGCCCGCCGGATTCGCCGCCTAGCCCCGCCCGGGCCAGACCGTCAACGTCACACTGACCCCGCCCCAATGGACCATCACCTTCACCGCGCTGCACCGATGGGCGCACGTGGCAGATCGCACCAGCTGCCGCGACGACCATGAGGATGCCCGCTGGCTACAGAAGATCGCCACAGAGACCAGACAGCAGCTCACCGCGCTGCTAGGCGGCCTGCGTGCCGCGAGCATGCACGGTACGAACTGTGCACTTGGCTGCGGTAATGACCGCAGGCTCCGGGAACTAAGGCGTCCTAAGGCGCGTGAATAGGGCGTTGTCCTGATGTGGGCCCCGGGGCCTTAGGGCGAACCTTGTACATGTCGGGCCAAGAGGGCCCGGCAGGAACAAGGAGCAGGACATGTACAGCACGGACATCAGCCGGGTCATCATCGCCGACCGCGTACGCGAGCGGCAGACCGAGGCGCGCAACGCCCGTCGCGCCCGCCTCGCCAAGGCGCTCAAGCGGTGAAGCCCGCACAGCGACCCGAGCCGCCAACGCCCCCGTCATCCGACGGGGGCGTTCTCATTGAAGAGTCGGGATGCGGAGAAGAACGCGCGAGACCGTGCGCTTCGACGTCGTCTCATTTGGGGTGCTGGGAGTCTGCGCTGTGTGGTGATAGTTGAACGCATGGTGCCGGACGAGTTGTGGGGGCTGTTCCAGCGGGTGGTCCCACTTGCTCCAACGCGGCCACAGGGCGGCGGCCGGCGCAGGTACAGGGGTCGCGAGGTGGCCGCGATCATCTTCTTGGCCACGACGGGCTGCACCTGGCGGTAGTTGCCGCCGGTCTTCGACCCGTCGGGACCAACCGCTTACCGACGCTTCACCGAGTGGACCGCCGCCCGGGTCTGGGCCGAACTGCACCGCCTCATCCCCGACGAACCGGGCTCGCGCGGAAACCCGGATTGGTCGCGCTGCGCGATCGACTCGATGAACATGCGGGCCCTGAAAGGAGGGACCTGACAGGCGCCCGAATCCTGCAAGCAGAGGCAAGAAAGTCTCGGAGACGGCTTGATCGCCGAGCGCACCGGTCTACCCCTCTCCATCGCGATCTCCGGCGCGAACCTCCACGACAGCCAGGCACTCGAACCGCTCGTACGCGGCAGCCCGCCGATCCGCTCCCGCTGCGGCCCGCGCAGACGACGACCCGCCAAGCCGCAGGCAGATAAGGGCTACGACTACGACTACCCGCGCCGATCGCTACGCAAGCGAGACATCCGTCGCCGCATCGCCCGCAAGGGCATCGAGTCCTCGAGTCGACTCGGCCGGCATCGCTGGGCGACCGAGCGCACGATGTCCCGGCCGGCCGGCTGCCGCCGCCTGCACCGCCGCTACGAACGCAAGGCCGAACACTTCCCGGTCTTCACCGCCATCGCCACTGCCGCGCTCGCGACCAAGCTGGGTCTCTTGCCCCGGACCGTTCGCCGGATGGCCAACGGCGGGCAGATCCCCGCGCTGAAGACCGGTAACGACTTCCGGTACTTCTGGGAAGCGGTCCGCGAGGTGCGGTGGCAGCCCCACCGTCAACCTGGGGACGGGCGCGGCGTGCGTCTCCCGGTGCAGGTCCCCCATGCGGCGGTGGTAGCCGTTGACGAACGCGACGAGGCCGCACATGCCGCTGTAGATCGCGACCATGATCGGCACGAGCGCGTACCAGGGCAGGTCGCCGTCGGGGTAGAGGTGCCCATCGCCTGCGCTGGTCCCTATGGCGTCGTCGACGCCGGGCCCGCGCCGGCGACTGCCGTTACCGCCGGCGCGAGGCCACAACATGAAGATCCACAACTGCGGATGAAGTATGAGTCGACCGTTCCCAGAAGCAACCAACCGAAGTCAGCGCGGCCCGAGAGGCCCTTCAGACCGCCGTCAGCGCCGCCAGGGCGCGGTCCATCGCGGCGTTGAACTCTTCTGGCGTCAGCGGCAGCCGGGACTTGACGTCCCGACTCCACTGGTCGGCGAGGACCTCGGCGGAGCCCGCCTCGACACCGTCGAGCGCCGCGTCGGCCAGATCCGACGGCGCGATCTTGTCCACGGGCCAGCCCGCGGCCATGTCGGTGTCGGCCAGGCCGAGGTGTACCGCTGTCACGAGCGTGCCCTGCTCGGCGAGTTCCAGGCGGACGCCGTTGGTCATGGCCCAGGCAGCGGCCTTGGCCAGGTGGTAGGCATTGGCCCCCTTGCCCCCGAACCACGACATGGCGGAGAGGACGTTGACGATCGCACCCCCGCCGTTCCCGGCGAGCGCCGGCGCGAACTCACGGATCATTCGCAGGTGCCCGAACACGTTGGTCTCCAGCTCGCGCCGTACCGCGTCCAGCGAACCGGTCACCAGGTCGGTCCCGGTCTGGATCCCGGCATTGTTGATGAGCAGTGAGACGTCCGGGACGGCCTCGGCGGCGGCCTTCACGGATGCGGGATCGGTGATATCGAGGGGCAGCACCTCGACCCCGGGCAGGTCCACGGTCTCCGGCCGGCGGGCCGTCGCGTAGACCTTGCGGGCGCCCCGTTCGAGCAGGCGCTGGGCGAAGGCGCGGCCCAGGCCGCGGTTGGCTCCGGTGACAAGGGCGACTGAGTCGTTGATGTCCATGCCCGGTACGCTAGAACCTGACGTTAACGTCAGGGGCAAGTGCCGGCCATCAGGACCTTGGGGGAGGAATCACCATGACCGTCGGGCAGGAAGCGGGCGAGCGGCTGATTCGCATCGGCGAGGTGGCACGGGGTGCTGGCGTTTCAGTACGCGCTGTGCGCTACTACGAGGAGCAGGGGCTGCTCATCGCGGAGCGCAGCCCATCGGGCCAGCGCCTCTACCGGCAGGACGCCATCCCCCGGGTCCGTTTCTTCCAGCAGATGTTCGCCGCCGGTCTGACCAGCCGAAGGATCACGGAACTCCTTCCGTGCTGGGACTCCGGGCACACCGACGCCGAGCAACGAGCCATGCTGCGCGCCGAGCGCGATCGCATCCAGGCCAAGGTCGACGACTTGCAGGGTGCCCTGGCCCGCCTCGACGAGGTCATCGCGATCACAGACACGCACCCGTAAGCGCGGTCGGTCGGACGTCGCACCAGCGATCTACGGCTGGAGTACTAAGCGCTCCCACCATCCTCGTTTTGCTTCCCGATAGGCGTCACTTACAACAGCGCCAGTGGCCGATGCCGCTCCCCAACAGGTCGACTGCGCGTGCGGCGGAGGCCGGCCGTAGCGGACGCCCTCACCCGCGCGGCGGCGGACCGAGTCGCGTGGTCATCGGTCGGCCGGGTCGAGGAGCCCGGTCACGAGCCGGCGCGCGTAGGCGGCGTCGAGCCCGTCCGGACGGAAGAGGATGCGGTACATCACCGGGGCGACGACGTGGTCGAGGACGGTCTCGGTCTCGGGCGCGCTCTCCCCGCGCTCGGCGGCGCGGGCGAGCACGACGTCGATCTGCTCGGCCGCGTAGGCCGAGCACTGGCCGGCGTTGCTGCCGTCCGGGTCGCCGAGCAGGGCGTCGCGGATGTAGGCGCGTCCCGTGGGGGAGGCCATCTCCTCGAGGAACTGCTCGGCCCAGGCCTCCAGATCGGTCCGCAGGTTGCCCGTCTCCTCCGGCGCCGTCTCGGGCCGCAGGCGCTCGACGGCCACGTCCGACAGCAGTTCCTGCAGGTCGCCCCAGCGGCGGTAGATGGTGGACGGGGTGACTCCGGCCCGGGTGGCCACCAGGGGGACGGTCAGCGCCTCCCGCCCCACCTCCGATTCGAGCTCACGTACGGCGGCGTGCACAGACGCCTGCACCCTGGCGCTGCGCCCACCGGGGCGCACCATCGGTTTCCGTCCCATGGAGCCACCTTAAAGCAAAGATGTTGCTTCAAGGGCCCGGGTCCCGGCCGTCCCGGGTGGCCGGCCGGGGACCTGGTCGCCGATCGTCACGCCGCGGCGAGCTTGCGCGCCGGCCGCGTCTGCTCGTAGGCGTGGCCCACCCGCAACAGGACGGATTCTCCGAGGGGGCGGCCGAGCAGCTGCATGCCGATCGGCAGGCCCGCCGTGTCATGGCCGACCGGAACCGAGAGCGAGGGGACCCCGGTGATGTTGGCCGGGGCGGAGAGGCGCACGTAGGCGTCGGAGACGCTCTCGACGGTGCCGTCGGGCCAGGTGAGCGCGGGCTGGTCGGCCTTCGCCGCGGTCGCCGGGACCGTCGGGGCGGCGATCACGTCGACGTCCGCCAGCAGGTCGGCCCAGGCCCGCCGCATGAGGGTGCGGGCGCGCTGGGCGCGCAGGTAGTCGCCGGCGGGCATGAGCTCGCCGGCTTCCAGCAGGATGCGGACGTCCGCCTGGTACAGCTCGGGGACCGCGCGCAGGGTGCGCTCGTGGTAGGCGGTGGCTTCCGGGACCATCAGCCCCCACTGGGTGGCCTGGACGTAGCGGGTCATCGGGATCTCGACCTCGACGAGACGGGCGCCGAGGCTTTCGAGATGGTCGATGGCATGCCGGACGGCGGTCTCGACCTCAGGGGCGACGTGGTCGAAGTAGTAGTTGCCCGGCACTCCGACGCGCAGCCCGGTCAGGTCCGTGTCCGCGCCCGGCCGATGGTCCGCGGAGAGCGTGGCAAGGGATGCGGGGTCGCGGGGATCGTGGGCGGCCAGGACGTCGAGGACCAGCGCGGCGTCCTCGACGGTGCGGGTGATCGGTCCGACGTGGTCCAGCGACCACGACAGCGAGGTGACGCCGTGGCGCGGGACGAGGCCGTAGGTCGGTTTGAGACCGACGACCCCGTTGAGCGCGGCGGGCACGCGGATCGATCCGCCGGTGTCGGTGCCCAGGGCGAAGGTGGCGGCTCCCGCGGCGACGGCGACGGCGGACCCGCCGCTGGAGCCGCCGGCGACCCGGTCCCGGTCCCACGCGTTGCTGGTCTGCGGGGTGGTCAGCCCGTAGGCGAACTCGTGGGTGTGGGTCTTGCCGACCAGGATCGCTCCGGCCGCGGTCAGGCGGGCGGCGACCGTGCCGTCGGCCTCGGCGCGGTGCCCGGCGCGGACCCGGGAGCTGGCGGTGGTGGCCGCGCCGGCGACGTCGATCAGGTCTTTCAGGCCCATGGGGATGCCGTGCAGCGGGCCGCGCGGCCGGCCGCACGCGACCTCACGCTCGGCCTCGTGCGCCGCTCGGCGGGCCCGTTCCGCGGTGACGGTGACGTAGGCCCCCAGGCGCGGCTCCACCTCCTTGATGCGGTCGAGCACGGAGTCCACCAGCTCGACGGGGGACAGCTTCCGGGCGCGGATCGCGTCGGCTGCCGCGGTCAAGGACAGCTCATACGGCTGCATCGTGCTTCTCCTCTCCCGCGCGATAGGCGGCGGCCGGTGGGGTGTCACCGAAGTCCAGGTCCCGCAGGACCGCGACGACGGAGTGGATGTGGTTCGCGGTGGCGGCCACCGGGGCGTGGCGGTCGGCCGGTAGCGGGAGGCCGGCACGGCCGGCCCAGCGGGCCGCCTCGGGCGGTGTGAGTTCATCGACGGACATGAGCGTTCCTCCAGGTCGGGACGGGGTGGCGGAGTGACTTCGCGGCAAAAGCTAAGCGTTCGCTTTAAGTGACACTGGGACCTAGGGTGCCTTAAAGCAAATCTATTGCGTTTAGCGGAGAGGAGTCCCATGCCAGGCGTCACATCGGGCGCCCCCGCGCCATGCCCCTACGCCACTGCCCGCCTCCGCACGGCGAACCGCACGGTGAACCGCACGGCGCCCGTCGTCCTCGACGCGTCGATCCTGGCCGCCCTCCTGGCGGCGTCCAGCGCGCCGACACCCTTGTACTCCCTGTACCAAGACCAGTGGGGGCTGACAGCCCTGACCATCACGGTGGTCTTCAGCGCCTACTCTCTGGCGCTGCTGGCGGCCCTGCTCACGGTCGGAGCGCTCTCCGACCACCTGGGACGGCGCCCCGTCCTGATGGGCGCCCTGCTCCTGGAAGCGGCCTCCATGCTGCTCCTGGCCTCGGCGGACGGCGCCGGTCAGTTGATCGCCGCCCGCGTTCTGCAGGGAGCCGCCACAGGCGCGGCCACCAGCGCCGCTGGCGCCGCCCTCCTCGACCTGGAGGATCCCCGCCGGCCGGGCCGGTCCGCCCTGACCAACGGCATCGCCCCGGTCATCGGCATGGCCGCAGGCGTACTGGTCGCCACCCTCCTCGTGCGTTTCGCACCCGCCCCCACGGTCACCGTGTACGTCCTGCTGGCGGCACTCTTCGGCGCCCAGGCGATCGCGGCGGCGTTCACCCGGGAGACGGCCTGCCCGCACGCCGGGGCCCTGCGCTCCCTGCGCCCCCGGCTCGCCGTGCCGCCACCAGCCCGCCGCGCACTGCTGACGGCCGGGACCGGAGTCGTCGCCATCTGGGCACTCGGCGGCTTCTACTCCTCCCTCGGCCCGGCGCTCGTCCGGCTCGTGGCACCCGACGCCCCGCACGCCGTCGGCGGCATGGTGTTCTTCACCGTCAGCGCCGCCGCCGCGCTCACCGTGTGGACGTTGCGGCGGACGGCGCAGGCCGAAACGGCGCACTTCGGATGGCTGACCGAGATGGGGTCCGGGTACCAAACACAGCGCGGGGAGCACGCCGAGTGCCGGCCCG
>NZ_JBEYYT010000011.1:37135-60607 GCF_040645715.1 Spirillospora sp. NPDC046719
GCCGCGTTGTTGTCCCACCCCCCCCCCCCCGCCCCCCCGCCCCCCGGGCGGCCGTGGCGGCGGCCGGCGCCGCCCGCCGCCGCCACCGGCGGAAGCCTGACCGTCATCGCGTCCGCGGCCCTGAGCCTGCTCGGCCTGCACGGCGCCGGCCTGCCCGCCGTCTACGGCGGCGCGGCCCTGGCCGGCGTCGCCTTCGGGGCCGTTTCCCAGGGCGCGCTGCACATGCTGCTCGCCTCGCTCCGCCAACGGGACCGCGCCGCGACCCTGGCCGCTTACTACGTCCTCAGTTACCTGTCCATGAGCCTGCCCGCCATCGCCGCGGGCGCCGCAACCCAGCACTTCGGACTGCGCACCGCCGCCTACGCCTACGCCATCGGCGCCGTCCTCCTCGCCGTTGCGGCGGCGTCGGCACTCACCGTGTCACGGCGCAGGGCCATCTCCATCTCCACCGCCGCAGACGTCCACCGCTGAAGACCAAGGGAGTGACCATCGTGAGCACCTCATCCGCCGGCAAGACCACCACCATCCCCTCCTGGAACGTGGGAGATGTCGCCGTCCACCGCATCGACGAGACTCTCCTGCCGCCCGCGACCGGACCCTGGCTGCTGCCCGACGCCACCCCGGACGTCGTCGACCGCCAGGACTGGCTGCGCCCCGACTTCGCCGGCTCCGACGGCACCCTGCACATCGACAGCCACAGCTTCGCCCTCACCGTCGACGGACTGCGCATCCTCGTCGACACCGGCATCGGCAACGGTAAGACACGAGCCAACCCCGCCTGGCACGACCTGCGGACCGACTACCTCGAACGCCTCACGGCCGCCGGATTCGCCCCGCGAACGGTCGACCTGGTGATCCTCACCCACCTGCACACCGACCACGTCGGCTGGAACACACGGGAGGCGAACGGCGAGTGGGTCCCCACCTTCCCCAACGCCCGCTACCTCACCTCCCGCGTCGAGCGGGACTTCTGGGCCGGCTACGACATGGACGAGCCGCGCCAGCAGATGTTCCGCGACTCCGTGATCCCGATCGAGCAGGCGGGACTGCTCGACACCATCGACGTCCCCGCCGAAGGCGTCGAGATCGTCCCCGGCCTGCTCCTGGTCCCCACCCCCGGGCACACCCCCGGCCACATCGCTGTCCAGCTGACCCGCCAGAGCGCCACGGCGCTGATCACCGGCGACTGCATCCACCACCCGGTCCAGTTCGCCCACCCCGCGATCGGTTCGTGCGTCGACATCGACCCCGAACAGTCCGAGGCCACGCGCCGGCAGCTCCTCGCCTCGCTCGCCGGCAGCGGCACCCTCGTGCTGGGCACCCACTTCCCACCGCCCACCGCCGGCCACGTGATCACCCATGGTGACGCCTACCGGCTCTCCCACATCCCCGCGGCCTGACGAACATTGCCGCCCCAACGGCCGGACCGAGGCCGGAGCATGCTCCCTCCGCCCGGCGCGGCGTCGGCCTTCAGCAGGCGGTCCGGTCTCGAGAGGGGCAGGCAGGCTTCCACCGCGCTGCCGACCCCACCGGACGGCAGCGCGCCGCGCGGCGAAATCCCGTCCGATGCATCCTCGATGCACCAGGTGACGACCGGACAGGCCGCGCTCGAAGCCGCCACGGCGTTCCGCGCGGGCCAGGCGGCGGGTCATGAGGCCGATGGCGGCCAGCGGATCATGGCTTCGCTGGTGGTGCGGTGGCGTTCGTAGTCGGCGGACCAGGCGCCGGTGTGCGGTGGGCCATGCAAGCGTCCGTTCGACCACCCACCTGCGAAGCAGCACGGCGAAGCCCTTCTGATCGGCGGGTTTGCGGACGACGTGGATCGTGGTGCGCAGGGTCTGGGCGGCCCAGTCGACCAGGCGTCCGGCGAACCCCGTGTCAGCGAACACGAACCTTGTGCCTGCCGAAAACTACGTCCGTGCAGTTGAGAGGCGCAGGGGGTGGGCTCCGACGCGGGGCTTGATCAGTAGCAACGACAGGCCGCGGCGAGGTGGTTGCCGCGGGATGATGGGCGGCTTTGCTGTTGCGACTGGCCTACATGACCGTGCCCAACGCGTTCGCGGTGCTGCGTCTGCTTCCAATGACCGATCGGGACGAGGACACCGAGATCCTGGTGTTGCGGCATCAGATCGCCGTGCTGGAGCGCCGGCCTGCCGGAAAGCGGGTGCGATTCGCTACGGCGGACCGGGCGTTTGTGTCGGCGCTGCCGCACCGGTCGCCTTCCGCGGTGGTAGGCCGAGCGGGCGTACTCGTCGAACAGCTCCCTGAAGGCGTCCGGGTCTCCGGCGCGGACCCGGGCGCGTGCATTGGTCTCCACATGCCAGGACTGTCCGCCCGCCCCCGCCGGGTTCCCGCGGCGCGCCGACCGCTCAGTCACGATCGTCGCCTTCCCCAATCCCTGGGTCCCGGACGCGGCCACCGCGGCACATGTTGCCGGAGGACAACATGTGCTACTGCCAGGCCGGCTGATCGAGCCGTCTGAAAGGGGCGAGGGCCGGAGCAGGAGCGTTACGTCGTTCCCTGCTCCACGGAACGAGGGCGCTGTCCCATCGCGGTCCGTGCAGAACACTTCGCAGTCATTCAGGTTCACCTGCCGCGTCGAGGCGGCCGGATTCCGCCATCTGCCGCTCTTTGCTGGCCGCGGTGGCTACCGTCCCGTCGTGGACCCGATCGCTGCTGCCAGCCTCGCCGTCTCCATCGTCGGCACCGCTCTCAGCACCACCATCAGCATTGCGGCCTGGCGGGCAGCGCACAGGTCGGCCACCGCCGATCACACCGCCAGCCAAATCGAGCTCGACCGACGGCACGAGGAGCTGACCCCTCAGTTCACCCTCACCGCGCGGCGTGACACTTTCGGCAGTGTCAAGTTGTGGATCGAGTTGACGGCGCCTTCGGCCCTCGGTGGCTTGGACTACGTCTGCGCCAGCATTCGAGATGAGGGTCCCGCCCGCCCCTGGCGCCCTCGGCCACCGACCTTCGACGTCTACCGTTCGCTGGAGTTCCAAATGCGCGATCGGGACGAGGTCATCTTGGCGGATTATGTGTTCAACACAGGCCGCATCTCTTACTCGTTCGCCCTGCAAGTCGGGGAGAGCCAAGACATCTACATGGTCCGGACGAGCCCGCCTGTCAGATGGAGAAGCACCGCAGAAGAGTGGCGACTCGATCGAGCCAAGCATCCCTTGGTGGTGGAGCTGGAGTGCTGCAAGGGCGGTTGGGCGCCCTGGACGGTGGCAGTCACGGTGACCTTCCCGGACGAGGAACCCCAGGGCTAAGAGTGATGGGGGAGGCTCTCGGGCTCCGCGGCGCCGTGGCAGGGGAACGCCCTGGTCGGGGGCGAATCGGCCGGTGATCAGCTCGGGCGCCGGCGGCGACGTCGGCGCCGTCCTCGTCGAGGCCGCGTCGATCGGCTACCTGGTCGGGCTGCTGGCCACCCGAGCCGAACGCAGTGCCAGGGTTGATCCGATCCACACGACATGTTGTGCCGACACCGGCCGGGGCCAGACCCAACCGGGGGCCTCTGCCGCCCTGATTTTCAAAGGGTCGATCGCCAAGGCGACCAGCACCGCGGGGTGGCTGGCCGACGCATGGGACGGCTACGACGGGGGCCGAGCTGCGGTTCGCCACCCAGTGGATCTCCAACGCCTGCAGCCGCGCCCGGCTGTTGTTCCTCCAGGCCGGTCGGCGCGATCTCGGGAGTGCGGCTGATGATCAACGTGCCGCGCTGCCCAGCCTTCCTGCCGTCGGACGAACCCGAGAGCCAGGCATCAAGCGGTGGTGTCCCCGGCATCGCCCTGCTTGAATGCCGGCGTGGCGTTGGATACGGGGCAGCTCTTGGCGGAGCACGACGGCACGCTGCGAAATCACGATCGAAAGCCTCCGCGACTTGGCACCGTCGTAGAGCGGATCGGCCCGCTGAACCTTACGCACTACGGCACCCACTGCGTCGTTGACCACCGCCCGCTGAAGGTGGAGGACTCGGCTTCGGTCGTGCGGCTTGTCCAGCAGGTGCAGGCATCCGCAGCCGCATGTGCGGAACCTGTGGAGTGGCGTGTGTTCCACCACGACGCAGCGGCGTCGCACCTGAGCATGGCGCTCGACGCGGCCGGCTTCGCCGCAGGTTGGGAGCGCAGTGTCTTGGTCGGTGAGGTCGCCGAGCTCGATTTCCCCGAGCCGGAGCCGGTATGTGAGACCAGATCGGTCCGGTGGGATGAACCGCAGGCGCAGCAGGCACTCGACCTTGCGGCACGAACCGGCCCGCACAGGTTCCCCTTGGCGACCTGGCACGCAATGCGCTCCATCCCGTACTGGGACGTCGAGGTCCGTGTGCTGACCCACCGCGGAACGGTCATCGCAGCCTGCTGGCTAGAGAACGTCTCCGACACCGCCTACGCCGTCATCGGAGGGCTGACCGCAGCTCGCCCCGAACTCCTGGCTCGGCTACCGCTGTGGCGGTTCCGGCCGCCGCCCAAACAGTTCCTGGCCGCCGACGCCGACGGGCAGGTGCGTGACGTTCTGCTCGCCACCGGATTTCGTGAAATCACGACCGTACGAGCCCACCACTGGACCCCGCCCGGCGAACCCGCGGCGACCCCGCCCGCAAGGCACTCGCTCTACAACGGCGAGGACGGGCAGATCCCGCGCCGCTGCGAAGCCCGCGTCGGCTTCGACTATGACAGCGGCAGAGGACGCTATCGCACGCCAGTCGACTCGCGCCGCTGGTTCTACGGCCTGTTGGGCGGCCGCAACGACCCGGTGATCGCGGCCGCCGAAAGCGTTATCGAACGCGGTCTGCGCGCCTGCGTCCGAACCGGCGAATGGGTGTACGAGTACCGGCCCTACCTCAATGGATGGGAGTTCGACCCGCACCGCGTCGGCGGCCCCGGACAGCCGTCCTGGCCGGGAAGCGCCATCGCTGATGATGAGTTTCAGTTCCTCGCCACGGCGGACGCCCGCCTGGGCACGTTCGCCCACTACGCGGAACAAACCCTTGTTGTCTTCGGAGAAGACCTCCTCACACGGGTCGCGGACGACCTGGACCGACTACTCGGCGGTGAGACCTGGACTTTCGGTTCGCAGACCTCCCACCCGGCTTAGGTTTCAATGACCTAGGTCAAACCACTATCGAACCATCCCTCGACGACCACGGCTTCTTCCCGCCAGTTCGAACTGGACGTCCGCAAAGTCCGGGATTTGGCCACGCTGGCGTTCGTGTCGGGTTCAGCGTCTACTTCACCACGCTGGACGACATGGTCCGCCGACTCAAGGCCGCCGACACCATCGGCTGGCTCGCCACCAAACTGCGCGTCTATCTCCGCCCGCACGTCCTGGTGGTCGACGGGTTCGGCTACCGGCCACTGGCCCACGACGAAGCCGACCTGGTCTTCCAGATGACTTCCCAAAGGTATGAGAAGGGGCGATCCCCTTGACCAGCAACAAGGCCTTCTCTGAATGGGGAGGCGTATTCGGCGACGAGGTCCTGGCCACCGCCATCCTCGACCGGCTCGTGCACCACTGCGAGGTCATCGCCATCAACGGCCCCAGCTACCGCCTCAAGAACCGCCTCGCTGCCGTCAACACCGAGACCGCCGCGTGACATCCGGCAGGCGAGCCCGTCGGCACCCACGGCAGGTTCGACCGGCGCCGGCTGGAGGCTCTTCAGGCTTCGCCGATTTCAGCGCGATACCTGGCCTCGTCCAGATCCTCAGCCAGGTCAGCCAAGGTGATCTCGGGATTCAGTGCGGCGATCACTCGTTCGGTCAATGGGCGCAGCGAATAGATGTGACGCACCGCCTCCAGATCGACCGGAACTTGGTAATAGTTCTCGGCGAAGCGCTGGAACGTCTCAGGGACAGGATCGGTGAGCAGCCCGAAGAGGCGGGTCGCTCCATCGGCATCGTTCTCACCGTCGGGGTAGTCGATCTCACCCACGTGCCAGCGGTCATCATCGGTTCCGCGCCACAGACACGCGGTGACCAAAGGCAGTCCGATCTCGTCGCAGAAGGCCGGCTCCTGGACACACGACCCGAAAACCTCCGGCACCGAGTCCAGGACCCCTGGCCAAGGTCCCTCGTTCGCATACGGGCTCATCACCGACTCGTGAGCGAACCCGCGGACATAGGCACCAGCCGCCGAGAAGACGATCGAGTACTCATCCCCCGAGCCGTTCCTCATCGAGGCCATCTCCTCCTCCGGCGACCAGCCCGCAGAGAAGGAGCAATACCGGCTCTCCCAGACGGGGCTCAAAATCGCCTCCAGCACGGCCACCGACCGGCACAGATCCCGCAGCCGATCGATGTCGGGCAGCGATCGAGCCACCTCATGAGCAGTCACAAACAGCATCTAACCGGATAACGAGCACCCGGAAGCCCCCGCCGCCCCAGCAGCCAACCCCAGACTGGATCCCACCCACTTGACACCGACTGACGGAGCCTATCGACACGAGGTACCTCTGCGCGTCTATCCGTACCCAGGCCTGCACGCGAAGGAGAGCGGCCCGCCGACAGCATCCGGATCAGGTCGTACGCGCGGACCCGGCCGGTGGCGAGGGAGCTGGCGACGGGCAGCATGTCGGCCCAGCGCGCGCGGATGCGGTCCAGAAGTGGCAACCTTCCTGCGGCGGTGGCGCCCGCCGATGTCATACGGTGCCTGACTTACGTCCGTGGTGCCGGTTGGCTGCGGTCGTTGCCGTCACTGATCGACCCGCCGACGTCGTTCTTTCAACCGCTGGACGTGCCGCTCGTGCTGCGCGGCGCAGCGCCGCTGGGCACGGTCGATGCGCAACGTTTGGGGGGCGGCCGCGAACTCGTCCACCTTTACTTCGAACGGATCTGCGTCGTACTCGATGAGACGAGCCAACGTGTCTCGGTCTTGCTCGGCGGCTACTCGCCAGCGCACGTGGTCCCGCTAGAGATCCTCGCTCGCCTCGGCCTCGTCCACACTCCGACGATAACTGCTTGCCGCGCCGTCACCTGAATGCGAACCATCGGCGACCTGGGTCTTCGCGGTCCTGCCTAGGCCGTGACGCGCGCCGGTGGAAGGTCGCGTAAGTCGTTGTGTGCCACTGTTGCTGTACTTCTCTGCTGAATGACCCCCGCTCGGATCCAACCGCGCTGTCGGCTTGGGAGTCATTCCGATCTCGGCCGTTATGACCGCTGACCTGATGTAGACCCATGCCGCACGTGACCGTGAATGACGCACTCGACGACGCTCTGATGGAGTCGACCATCGGGCTGTACAAGACCGTGCTGATCAAACCGTGCGGACCGTGTAAGAACCTGTCTGGTGCCGAGCCAGCCGCCGGCGAGTACATGGCCTGGTACAGCACCACCTGGATCCACGGTGGGATCGGCCACACACCACCCGCCGAGAAGGAGGCCTTCTACCTGATCCGGCTAAACGCCACGCCACAGCCGGCGAGCTGGCAAGATCAACAAGGTGCGGCGGAATATGATCATTTGCACGGCAGTAGTAGCGGCCTTCATCCTGCCGCTGGCGCTTGCAACAGCAACGTGGTGGAAGTTCTTCTACGAGCCGCCCATCGGCGGTCCGATCGCCGAGGCGTTCACGAAGACTCCCCCGGTCCGCCCTATCGACTCGTTGACGGACTCAGCGCTGTTCTCGCACGCTCCCGATCCGTGCAAGCTACTGCAGTCGCTGGGCGATTTCACCGATCCGGTCAAACACGACGGGGCGTGCGAGCATGTCAGAGAGGTGGGGGAGGGGTATAAGACCTACGAGGTGAGGGCCACTGCCGTTCCCAAGTCGACGGACGCTGGGGCGGTGGCCGAAGCCGTTCGCAGGTACGATGCGTTGGCCCGCCAGGCCCACAGCCCGGCGTTCAGCGAGAATGACGCGAAGTTCAAGCACTTCTTCAGTGCGCTGACCGGTCCTGGCGAGCAGGCGTTCGCCAGGTACACGTACATGCAGTCCAACCTGCACGGCTACCTGCACTACTCCGGGGCCGAGGTGGTCTTCAGAGTCCGCAATCTTCTGGTGGAGGTACGGGTGCAGTCGCCCGACGACCAGCGGAGTCGGCAGCTCAACCTGGTCTATGCCGCCGCACGCAAGATCGCGGCAACGCTGAAGCCCTGAGACGGCCGTTTCGACGACGATCCGCCGTCCTGCCTCAGGTCGCTCCGGGACAATGACCCGGCGGTCGGGGATTGCCTCGTCATACCTGCCTCTAGCTGCTGCTCCACCTGGGCATCGCGCCCAACGTCGCCCACGACATCGTCAGGCACGGCGACATCGAGGTGGCGATGACGATCGAAGCGCACACATCCCTCGACGACATACGGGCGGCGCCGCGAAAGCTGGCGACGACTGTGCGCGGCCTCCGGGGTCGCCGGTCGAAACCTCGCCTCCGGACGAGGCGGACGCACGGTGAAGGAGGCGGTGTGAGTTCAGCGAGGCCGCGCGGGCCGTACGCCAAGACGGCTGCCCGGCGGGCCTACATCGTCCGCGCCGCGCGCGACGGCTTCGCCGAGTACGGTTCCGCCCGGTCCTCGCTCCGCGACATCGCCGAGCACGCGGGCATCACACACACCAGCCTGCTGCATCATTTCCGCCACCGACCAGATCATCACCAGTGCCGTCTCCTCCACCCGCAACAACGGGGACCGGCGCTTCTTCCAGCCCTACCTCATCGACCGGTACGGCGACCGCGGCTCCTACCAGGGCCAGCAGGTCAACGCCGCCGGCGACGGCGGCCCGGGCGCGATCAACGACCCGAACTGGAGCGGCAGTGCCGGCTGTTCAGGTTCCGGTGAGTCTCACAGGTCTGTCTACGTGGGTCGCGCCGGGTGGAGTTCCGGTTGTCCGGCCGGTCGGTACACGTGCACGCCGACGCCTCTTGCGTCGGTGTGGGAGCTGATGACCTCGAGCGCGGCGGCGGGGCCGTCGTCTGGGAACAGCCGCATGCCCTGTCCGAGGAGCACGGGAACGACCAGCAGGGTCAGTTCGTCGATGAGGTCGGCGGCGAGCAGCGAGCGGATCAGGGTCGCGCTTCCGTGCACCTGGATTTCGCCCGATGACGATTCCTTCAGTTCTTTGATCGCCGTGGTCGCGTCCCCGGACAGCAGTGTGACGGGTCCCCACGACGGTTGCTGGAGACTGTTGGATGCGACGTACTTCTGCGACTCGTTGAGCGCGACCCCGATGGGGTGCGCCCGCATTTCCGGCCGGGTGCCCCAGGTCTCGGCGAACATCTCGTACGTGCGCCGCCCGAACAGGAACGCATCCGCCCGCTGATAGGTGGCGATGATCATCTCGCCGGTGTCATCGGCGAAGGCCCCGAGCGCCCAGCCGTCCCGCGTGAATCCGCTCGCCAGTTCCTCGGGAGTCGCGTGACCGTTGCCCTGCATCACACCGTCCACGGTGATCTGCGTCATCGTCGTCAGCCTCATGTGCCCATCGTGGGCGCACCGGGCGTGTCGTGGCAATCATGCGTGCCGAAACAGCAACGCGGCGCCGCTGACCGGCCTTCTCCGGATGGCATGGAGATGGGGTAATCCTGTCCGTCCGGAAGACCACGCTGTTCTGGCAGCGTCGTGAGACGAAAGGGCAAGAGATCGAGCATGGGGGATGATCTGTCCGCGGTCGGCCCCCGGCTGCGGGCGATCCGGGAGTCGCGGCGCATGACCATCAGGTCGGTGTCGGATGCCACGGGCATCTCGGTCAGCACGCTCTCTCGGCTCGAGTCGGGGAACAGGCGTCCGAAGCTTAAGTTGCTGATGCCGCTGGCGAGGCTCTACCGGCTGCCGCTCGACGACCTCGTCGGTGCACCTGCCCTCGGAGACCCCCGGATCCACCCGCGTCCGCGAGTCCGGGACGGCGTCATCACGATGCCGTTGTCCAGCGGTTCCGGGGCGTGGGAGGCCTTCAAGCAGGTGCACCCGCCGGCGCCGGAGAAGCCGATCAGGCAATGGGTTCACCCGGGATGCGACTGGATCTACATGATCGCCGGACGGATGCGGCTCCTCCTCGGCGAGGACGAGATGATCGTCGCCGCCGGCGACGCCGACGAGTTCGATACGCGCGTGCCGCACGGCTTCGGCAACCCCGGGCCCGAGGTCCTCGAAGTGCTGTGCCTGTTCAACCTCGACGGAGCGAAACTGCACAGCCGGGCAGTCGAGATGGAAGAGGCACCGGACGACGCGGGCTGAATGTCCGGTCGTGCAGGTTCGGTCGCTGCTCACGGGCCGAATACGACACGGTCAAATACAGCAGGACACCAGCACGCCCGATCCGGAATACCGCCGCCCAGACCACCGGGTCGCGGTACCGGGAGTCTTTTCCATTCCCTGTCCGGCGCCGCTCGCCGCGCCGCTTCGCCGAACTGCGCGTGTTGCTGGACGAAGTCGAGGCCGTCACGCTCGACCCTGGCCAGGAGGCCACCTAGTGTTTCGGGAGTTTTGGGAGGCGCCCACACGCGCGCGACGTACGTGTCGGCGCCTCCCTTTGATGGCCTACGCGTGAGCAGGCAATATGCTCCCCGCCGTGCGCTGGGAGGGCGTGGTCTCGTGCCCGCCGCTGGACCAGGCAGGGGACTGGGCGGGACATCCAGTCCGCCTGCCTCCTGGCGTGGGTCTGGCAGGAACGGACACGCGAGTGGCGCGGGATCGTCAGCTATCCACGTGTTGCCGGTGAGCCGCCGGCGGCGCACCGGGTCCTGGCCGAGGTGCGCGGCAGCTCGAGTCCCATCCGCCGCCAAGCCGCCGATTCCGGCCCCGGCCACGATCACGCGAGGATCTTGCTTTCGCTCCATCGTGCATCTGCCTCGTGTCGGGGCCCGGGCGTGCTCGCGAGGGTCCGGTCGATCCAGTGGAGGGCCTTGTGCGCGACGCGCGGCCGCCGGGTGCGCGCCGGATCGGGCCCGGCGGCCCGGGCGGCGATGACGCTCAGCAGGTCACATCCCCGCCCGGAGTCCTTGGCGCCAGCTGGGGTGGGACGGCGTCCAGCCCAGTTCGCGCTTGGCCTTGGCGTTGGACGCGCCGCGCAGTTCGGTCATGAGCACGACGCCGGCGGGACCGGCGGCCAGCCGTCCGATGAACCGGGGCACGCGCAGCGGCTTCTTGGCGCCGAGCATCGCGGCCAATTCCGGGAGCCACTGGGCGACCGGGGCGGGGTCGTCATCGACGATGTTGTAGACACCGCGGCCGCCGTTCTCCACCGCCGCCACCGTGGCGTCGGCGGCGTCGGCGATGTGGACGAACGACCACACCCCACCGCCGTCGCCGACGACCGGGAACTTGCGCTTGCGGATCATCTCCAGCTGCTCCGAGCCCGGCGCCATGGACGTGCCGGGTCCGTAGAACGCGCCGTAGCGCAGCACGATCCCCTCGATCCCGTCGGCGCCCAGCACGGCCTTCTCCATGTACTCGACCGCGGCGATCATCGACGCCATCTGGGCGACCGGTGAGCGGTCCAGGGGGTCCTCTTCGGTCTTGACCGGGCCGCCGGTCCGGGCGTAGGTGAACGCGCCGTTGCTCTGGGCGATGAACCGTCGCACTCCGGTGTCGCGCGCGGCGGCGAGCAGGTTGTCGGTGCCCTCGATCCGCAGCCGGTCGGTGGCGGCGAAGCTGCGTTCGAAGTGGCGGGTGTCGATATGCCCGATGGCGGTCAGCTGGTTGACGATCACCTCCGGGTTCGCCTCCCGGACGGCCTTCCCGACCTGGGCGCCGTCGAGTGCGTCGGCGATGACCGGCACCGCGCCCATCCGCGTGACCGCGGCCTTGCCGGATTCGCTGCGGACCATGGCGAACACCTCGTGCCCCGCGTCGACCAGACGTGGCAGCAGCTCCTTGCCCATCGCTCCGGTCGCTCCTGCCACCAGCACTCTCATCATCGGCTCCTTCGCTCTCCGGTTCGGGTTCGCCACTTGAACCGGATGGCCCGCCGATTGCTGACAGGAGTTAGATGTGAACCACGTCACACCACCAGCAGGGGCCGGCCGTGGTCGGCTGCCGCCCACTGCTCGGTCGCGCGTTCGAGCTTGTCGGGGTTCGCCTGGGTCCTGCAGGCGGTGATGCCCTCGGCGGTGACCTCCAGGCACATGATGGCGACGACCCGGCCCTCCACGACGGCCACCACGGCGGGTTCGCCGTTGGCGGCCCAGGCGTAGATCTCGGACGAGCCGCCGACGATGGCGCGCTTGGCCTCGGCGGGCTTGAACAGGGCCCGCATGAACTGCGCGACCGCGGCGGCCCCCTCGAACGCCCTGGTGCGGGCCGGGACCTTCCCTCCGCCATCGCCGACCGAGACGGCGTCCTTGGTGAGCAGGCGTACGAGCTCACCGGTCTGGCCGCTGGCGGCGGCCGCGAGGAACTCCTCGACGACCCGGAAGGCGGACGCCTCGTCGATCTCCCGGCGGGCCTTGCCGTGCGCGACGTGCTTCTTGGCACGGTGAAAGATCTGCTGGCTGGCGGCCTCGGTGATATCGAGGATCTCGGCGATCTCCCGGTGCGGGTAGTCGAACGCCTCCCGCAGCACGTAGACGGCCCGTTCGCTCGGGGACAGGCGCTCCATGAGGGTGAGGACCGCGTACGACACCGATTCGCGCTGCTCGGCGGTGTCGGCCGGGCCGAGCATAGGGTCCCCCGCGAGCAGCGGCTCGGGGAGCCACCGGCCGACATAGGTCTCCCGGCGGACCCGGGCGGAGGCGAGCTGGTTGAGGCACAGGTTGGTGAGCACCTTCGTCAACCAGGCTTCGGGAACCTCGACCCGGTCGACGTCGGCGGCCTGCCAGCGTAGGAACGTCTCCTGGACGACGTCCTGCGCCTCGTAGGCGGAGCCGAGGAGGCGGTAGGCGATGGCCTCCAGACGGGGCCTCGCCATCTCGAAGCGGTCGACGTCCTGCGCCGTCAGAGGCATGGCCTGATCCTAATCGTCCGCGGCGCCTCCACCAGGTGACGGTCCTGCTCATCGCTCAAGGCGATCCGGATGCTGACCACGATGCTCTCCCTCGGCTCACCGCCCATGGCGCCGAGTTGGACAGGCGCCAGCCCAGTGCTGTGCGCAGCAGCGCCGTCAGCCGGTCCCGCTCGTCGGGCGAGATTCCGGGGACCGCCGTGCGGGCGAAGGTGAAGGCCGCCGCGAACCGCTGGTGCCGCTGGTCCTCGCGGCTGCCTGAGCAGGTGCTGTTGGTGGTCCCTCCCGCGTCGGATTCGTGGTCTACGACGCGAGGAGGAGCCAGCCCGATCAATTCGGGGACAACCTAGGGATACCCCTGATGTCGATCGCGGGGCGCCCTGCGACGCTCTGGGGACATGAGACTCAAAGGCATCGGATTCGCCGCCGCCATCGCGTCCACCGTCATCATCATCACCACCACCGCCGCCATGGCGGACGCCGCGACGGCCGCCGCTGCCCGTGACGACGCCCTGCAGACGGCGCTCGACAAGGTGGTCGCGACCGGCCAGGCCGGCGCGGTCGCCGAGGTCAGACGGGACGGCACCACCTGGCGCGGCGCCAGTGGCCGTGCCCGGCTGGATCGCCCGGCCCCGCCCCCGCTGAACGGCCGGTTCCGCGCGGGCAGCGTGACCAAGCCGTTCACCGGGACCGTAGTGCTCCAGCTCGTCGCCGAGGGCCGGGTCGGCCTGGACGACTCCGTCGAACACTGGCTGCCCGGCCTGGTCAAGGGAGGCGCCGGCGACGTCACCGTCCGGGAACTGCTGAACCAGACCAGCGGCCTGCCCGACCCCGTCGGGGCACTGGTCGACGACGACGGCCTGCCGCGTGACCGCTGGCGAACGTGGACGCTGACCCAACTGGCGCGGCTGTCGAACGGGCTGCCACGTGACCCGAACCCACCGGGCACGCACTACAGCTACTCCAACAACGACTACATCCTGCTCGGCATGATCATCGAGAAGGCCGCCGGCCGGTCCTTCCGGACCGAGATCACCCGCCGCATCATCGTCCCGCTCGGCCTGGGCGGCACCTTCCTGCCAGGCGCGAATCCGTGGCTGCCCGCCCCGCACGCGAACGGTTACGTGACAGTCCGGCGCGACGGCCGCGACGTCACGTACGACATGACCGTCCTCAACCCCACCATGGCAGGTTCCGCCGGGGAGATCGTCTCGACCACCGACGACCTGAACCGCTTCTTCGCCGCACTCCTCGGCGGCCGCCTGGTACGTCCGGACCTGCTCCGCCAGATGACGGCCGGCGACAACGGCTTCGGCATCGAATCGACCACGCTGAGCTGCGGTGTCCGGATCCACGGCCACGGAGGCGGCATCCCCGGCTATCTCACGATCGCCTTCGCCTCCACCGACACCCGCCGTCAGGTCGCGCTCTCGATCAATCGTTACCGTGCAACCGATCCGTCCCCCGCCGCCATGGCGTTTCTCAATGCGGCCTTTTGCTCCGGTGTTCACCGCCACTCAAGGTGACGACGTAGCCGAGATTGCCGGGCATGGCCAGGGTCTGCAGGAACAGCCGGCCGAACGGGTCGTTCCAGTGACCTGGGGCGTCGTCCCGGGTGGCGAGTGTTCCGGGAAAGGATCCGGTGCTCGCGGCCGTTCGCAACGCGGCCCGCCCCTCAGCCACACGCCGATCAGTCCAGGTACCGCTCGACCACGTCCATGAATCCACCGACTGGTCACTATCGTTCAGCGCGCTGTCCGATATGAAGGACGCTCAGGTAACGGCGCGATGCTCGGTCGCCCATCCGCGTGCGGATGCGCTCGGCAATGGCGTCGAGCACCGCCGCCTGGCACGCGACTACGAGACCCTGCCGACCTGATCTGAAGCCATGGTTCACAACCACCGGTGAGAGCTGGAAGCCTGGCTGGACGATCCGCTCCGGCGAAACGGGCTCCGAGGAATCATGTGGAGGGAGCTGCTGGGGGACGGGCACACTTGTTCGGTGTCGAATATCTTCACGGACTTCGCGCGAGTGTATGCACGGGCTGACAGCCGGATAGACGAGGTCGAGGCACAGTGGATCGCCTGGATGCTGCTCGGTCCCCGCGGGTCCTATCACGTCCCGGTCTGTAACCGACGCGGGCCACAAGGACGCTATGTCGACGTCCAGTACGGGTCTGGCAAGGGCAATGGCCTGGGGGAGTTCTGTGAGAACCACGTCGGATGGGCCTACAGCGCGATCTGGGTACGGCGCTTCGACGAGGGCGGCTCCCAGGATGTGATCTGGCACGACGCCGACGGGCCGAGCCGGTTCTGCCGGTACGGCTTCGACGAGGTCCGCGTGACCACCGCGGACGGGCGGCCGCCGAGGGCGCCGGAAGCGTCGTGGCGACGGCACCCTGATGGCACCTGGCGAGTGCGGGTCGCGGGCAGTTACCGGACGGGCAACAACCGCTCGCCCCGCGTCGGGCCCGGGCCCAGCGCCACGCCCACCACGGTTCAGCCGCCCCCGGACCCGGCGGACTTGCCTCTGCCCACGCCGACCACCCCGAGCATCGACGGCGAGGAACTGACGAGTATCCACCCGTCCTGGCTCGACTCTCTGACCCACGACGATTCGACCGCCACGTTGATCGAGTATCGCTGGCGGGGCCGGGTCGTGCATTGGGCGTCGTTCCAGCCGGACGAGGCGTGCCTCGATCCGGACCCGGACTGGCGGCACCGGTCCGCAGACGACTGGGACAACTGTCTCGACGCGGAATTCCTCCGTCTCACCGGAGCGGCCGACCTGCTCGCTCCAGAGGAGGTGTACGAGCGCGATCGGAGAGACTGGGAAACGGACTCCTGGTATCACAGATTCACCTAGCCGACCTTGCGGGTTGGCCGGGAAATGGCATGGGGCCTGCCTCCTTCGGCTCTCCCAAATCGACGGCTGCGGCGCCCACGCGTCCATGCGATCTTGAGGGACAGTCCCACTTGTTCGTGATTGTCTGATCTTGTCGTCATCGGGTGCTGTTTCGCGGATCGTGCGCGGGGGTGGTGGGGTGGAGCCGGGGCTGCGGATCGCCGGCCGGTACCGGCTGGAACGGGCGCTGGGCGGCGGAGGCTTCGGGCAGGTGTGGCAGGCGGTCGATCTGCTGCGGGACCGCGACGTTGCCGTTAAGTTCCTGCACCGGGACGTCGCCGCGAGCGGCCCGGTCTGGTTGAGCAAGTTCCGGCAGGAAGCGAAGATCGCGGTCCGGTTGAACCATCGCAACATCACCGCGGTCGACGACTTCGGCGAGTACGAGGGCCAGTGGTACCTGGTCATGGAGTTCCTGCGCGGCAAGGACCTGGCTGAGGAGATGGCCGGGCATCCGCACGGGCTTCCCGTGCCGCGGGCGGTGACGCTGGCCGCGCGGATCGCGGAAGGGCTGGCAGCGGCCCATGAGCACGGCGTCGTGCACCGGGACCTCAAGCCGGCGAACCTGATGCTCCTGGACGGGGACCAGGTCGAGATCTGCGACTTCGGCATCGCTCATATCGCCGAGGCGTCGGCGGCGCACACCCTTCATGGCCGGAAGGCGGGTACTCCGGCGTACATGGCTCCCGAGCAGTGGCGTGGGGACCCGGTGGACGACCGCACGGACCTGTACGCCTTCGGCGGGATCCTGTACGTCCTGCTGACGGGGCACCCGGTCTTCCGGGGCCCGTCGGTCGACGCGTTCATGGGGCAGCATCTCAATGCGGAGCCGGCGGCGCCGAGCACGGACCGACCGGAGATCCCCGAAGCCCTGAACCGCCTCGTCCTGGATCTGCTGGCCAAAGAGCCCGGCCGGCGTCCCGGTTCCGCCGAAGAGGTACTCGCCAGTCTGCGCGGCTCCGAAGACGCGGGCGTGCCTCCTGTGCGTCCGGATGTGCCGCTGCGGCCCGTCCCACGGCGTGGCGATCCGCCCGTGGAACGCGGTTCACCTTTAGAACCCGACACCGCTGCACGCATCTCGTCGGCCCCGCTGATACCGCGGCGCACCCTCGTCATCGCAGCCGCCGTCGCGGCGGCGCTGGTAGTGGTCCCCTTCGTCGTCATCAGAGGCGATGGGAGCGAGGACCGGCACTTCCGTGTTCGCTTCACCCTCAGCGGACACGACAAGTTCGTCTCCTCGCTGGCGTTCAGCCCGGACGGCTCCAAAATGGCCACCGGGAGTTCGGACAGCACCGCGAAGGTGTGGAACGCCAGGACCGGCGCGCTCATCACCACGCTGAACGGACACACGAAGGCGGTCACCTCGGTGGCGTTCAGTCCGGACGGTTCCAGACTCGTCACCGCGGGCTCGGACGACACCGTGAAGGTATGGAGCGCCGGGACCGGCGCGCTCATCACCACCCTGACCGGCCACGAGTACGGCGTCGGAACTCTGGCGTTCAGCCCGGACGGCTCCAGGCTCGTGACCGCGGGCTCGGAGAAGCCGAAGCTGTGGAACTTCAGGACCGGTGCTCTCATCGCCACGATCAATGATCCGTCCGGCGTGAACTGGAAGGTGAGGTTCAACTCGGCCAGCTCATTATTGGTCACCGTTCCTGGTGTTCCGGTGTGGACGGCGAAGCTGTGGACCGCCAAGACCGGTGCACTCGTCAGAACGCTCGCCGGTCATCGCGACTACGTCAGCGACGCGGTGTTCAGCCCGGATGACTCCATGCTCGTCACCACCAGCGGGGACCACACCGCGAAGATGTGGAACGCCAGGACCGGTGCCCTCATCACCACGCTCACAGGACACAAGGACACGGTCAGCGCGGCGGCGTTCAGTCCAGACGGTTCCAGGCTGGCCACCAGCAGCTGGGACAAGACGATAAAGGTGTGGAACGCCAGGACCGGTGCCCTTGTCACCACCCTCACCGGGAGCAAGGGATCGGTCAGCGAGGTCGTGTTCAGCCCGGACGGCCGGACCCTTGCCACCGATGACCGGAACACCGTGCGGATCTGGAACGCCAGAACAAGTTCCCGGATTTCCAGTTTTGACGGCAAACGGAAGCTGGTTCCTTTCATAGGGACTCCGCACTATGTCAGTGAGCTGACCTTCAGTCCGGACGGTTCGCTCCTGGCAGCTGCGAGCGCGGATATCGTCATGATCCTGGAGAGGACGGATTAGGGCCGCGCTTACGCGGGCCTGTCGACCGACGTCGCCGGGGCCGGCAGCCGGGTCGTCACCTCCTGCGACGGTGCCGCATCTCAGGTCACGATGGTGCGAACGCGGACCAGGTCATCCATGTGCGCGAAGAGGCTGGCCGGGCCGCCGTCGGAGTGCGAGAACACACGGGGGTGCAGCGCGCGATGGTGTGCGGACGGCCGGGGTCGTCGCAGGAGGGGCGGCGCGGCGGCAGGCCGAGGCGCGGCGGTGGATCGCCGAGCTTGTGCAGTCGCGTCTGGAGGCTGAGGAAGACCGATTGTCCCGGCCGCCAGAGCTACACCCATTCGGGGTCGTCAGGGCCGCTCGCGGGGGAGGAGGTGGGCTAGGCGTTCGGCGTCCTGGCTGCCGGGTTCGGCGTAGTAGACGACGAGCTTCTGCTCTGGTGCCTCGGCGGTGTGCAGCACCGTATGGGTGAGCGTCATTCGGCCGGTGGCCGGGTGGTGCAGCACCTTTGTTCCGCTGTCGCGGGTCTTGACGTCGTGGCGGGACCACCATTGCCTGAACTCCGGCGAGGCGTCGCGGAGGTGGGAGATGAGCTCCACGAACGCGGGGTCCTCGACATACCGTCCTGCTGCCGCACGGAACCGCGCGAGCAGGGCCTGCGCCTCGCCCGTCCAGTCGACGAGCCGCTCGCGGGCGGCCGGGTCGGTGAACATGTAGACCAGGATGTTGCGTTCGCCGGGCGGGCGGGCGAACCAGTCGGTGAACAGTGCCCGGCCGGGACGGTTGGCGGCCAGTACGTCCCAGCGCCGGCCGGTCACGTACGCGGGGTTCGGTTCCAGAAGCGCGAGCAGCGGAGCCAGCGCCGGGTCCACCGTCTCGACCTCCGGTACGGCGAGCGGCGGGTGCTCGCCATGGGCCAGCAGGAAGAGATGGGTGCGCTCACCGGCGTCGAGCTGGAGTGAGCGGGCAAGGGCCTCCAGGACCTGGACGGACGCCCGGACATCGCGGCCCTGCTCCAAGAACGTGTACCAGGTGGGTGAGACGCCCGCGAGGACGGCGACCTCCTCGCGGCGGAGTCCCGGCGTGCGGCGGCGCCCGCCGGATGGCAGCCCGGCGGCCTGCGGGGAGAGACGCTCCCGCCTGCCTCGCAGGAAGCCGGCCAGCTCTCGGCGGCGCTCCGGAGAGTTCGGCATGGCGTGATCACCCTAGCCTGGTACCTGTTGTACCGCTATGAGCGGAATCTGGATGGCGCGGAGCGGCGGGACGAGGCTGCTCCCATGACCTCTCGAACGCTCCTCCAGTCGCCGGCCCACAGGGTTGCGGAGAGCGATGGCGCCCGGCGGTGGCTCGCTCTCGTCGTGGTGCTCACCGGTGTGTTCATGCCGATCCTCGACTTCTTCATCGTCAACGTCGCCATCCCGTCGATCGAGACGGATCTGCACGCGACGAGCGGGCAGACCGAGCTGATCGTCGCCGGGTACGCGGTGCCCTACGCCGCGCTACTGATCATCGGCGGGCGGCTCGGTGACCGGTGGGGGCGGCGCCGCGCATTCGCCCTCGGCATGGCGGGCTTCACCGCGGCCTCCCTGCTGTGCGGGATCGCTCCCACGGCCAACGCCCTCGTGCTCGCCCGAGCGGCCCAGGGCGCCGCCGCGGCCCTGCTGTTCCCGCAGGTCCTCACGCTGATCCAGCACATGTTCGGCGAGCGGGAACGGCCGCGCGCGATGACCTTCTACGGGTTGGCGCTGGGCTTGGCGGCCGCGTTCGGGCAGCTGCTCGGCGGCGGCCTCATCAGCGCGGACCTCGCCGGTCTGGGCTGGCGCTGGTGCTTCCTCATCAACATCTTCGTCGGTGTCATCGCGCTCGCCGCGGTGCGTCCCCTCGTGCCGTTCGCGGCTCCGATCGGGAGCCGCTTGGACGTCGCCGGTGGTGCGCTCTCCTTCACCGGCTTCGTCCTGCTGATCCTTCCCCTGACCGAGGGGCGGGTGCAGGGCTGGCCTGCTTGGTCGTACGCGAGCCTCGTGGCGGCGGTCCTCGTCCTCGGCGCGTTCGGCCGGCACCAGCACCGGACGGCGCGCAAGGGCGGCGATCCGCTGGTGCCGCCGAGCCTGTTCGCCGACCGCGCGTTCCGGGCGGGCCTGCTCACGGTCTTCGCCTTCTACACCGGGATGAGCTCGTTCTTCTTCGTGCTCGCTTTGCAGCTCCAGCATGTCCAAGGGCTGTCCCCGGTGCAGTCGGGCCTCCAGGTCACCCCGCTGGCACTGGGCTTCTTCGCCACCTCGCTCTTGGCCCGGCCGCTGCCGGCCCGGTTCGGAGACCGCTCCCTGATCGCCGGCGCCGTGCTGCTGCTCGCCGCCTATGCGGGGGAGTACGCCCTCGTCTCGGACCGGCTCGCGCTCAGCGTGCTGCTCACCGTCAACGGCCTCGGGCAGGGCATGGTCATGGCGCCGCTGATCGGCCGGGTCCTGGCCGGCGTGGCCGCACACCACGCGGGCGCGGCCAGCGGCGTGCTCGCCACCTGCCAGCAACTCGCCGGGGCGCTCGGTATCGCGATCATCGGCATCGTGTACTTCAACTCCGCCGACCGCGGCTTCCAGGCCGGGTTGATCTACCTGTCGATCACCGTGCTCGCCACCATCAGCGGCCTCGTACTCATCGGCCGCTCCCGCCCGGGAACGTGACATCGTCCGCGAGCCGTCAGCGGTCGCCAAGCCCGGCCGTCGACCGGGTTCCCAGCCAGCAGGGCGGCGATGGCCGCCGCGAGCAGTGCTTCACCGCCCGCACCGGCTCTCGGGTGGTGAACGCCCGGCTGCACAAGAGCAACGCCAGCGCCGTCCACACATCGCGCGCGCCGGGTGTCAGTGGTTGTGCTGGGGATCGAGGGCCAGCTCGGACAGGTTCATGGCCAGCTTGCGGTGGACGGCGGGAATCCAGTCCAGGGCGCGCAGGGCGGTGTTGCGCCCGGCTCGCAGCACGGGGTTGTCCACGGTCGCGACGCGGGTCATCTTGTCGGTGAAGGACACGACCTCCTCGGCGACGGGCAGGCGCTCGGTCTCGTAGGCGTCGAGGACGATCTCGTCGGCACCGTCGCGGATCACTGCGGCGAGCTTGGACGCCAGGTTCAAGGCGTCCTGCAAGCCGGTGTTCATGCCCTGCCCGCCGGCCGGGCTGTGGACGTGGGCGGCGTCGCCGGCGAGGAACATCCGGCCGGCGCGGTAACGTTCGGCCACACGGTGGTGCACCCGGAAGCGGGAACTCCACACGATCTCCTCGACGGCGGCCGGGCGCGCCTGGGGGCCGCGGGTGTCCAGCAGGCTCTGGACGTGCGAGTGGCCGGGCGCCGGGGGAGCCTCGTCCACCGTGGCGACGATCCGGTGGCGGCCACCGGGCAGGGGCGCGAGGACGGTGACGCCCTCCGGGGAGAAGTAGAGCCGGATCTCGGCGTCCGGCACGTCCCCGCTCAGGTACGCGTCGGCGAGGACGAACGACTGCGGGTAGGTGTCGCCCCGGAAGGCGATGCCCGCCTGGTCCCGCACCAGGCTGTGCATCCCGTCGGCGCCGACGGCGTACCGTGCGCGGATCCGCTCGCCGGTGGCCAAGGTGGCGGTGACGCCGTCGGCGTCCTGGGAGAGCGCGGTGAGCTCGCGGGGGCGCGTCACCCGGCCGCCGGCGCCGACCAGCCGCTCGAGGAGGATCCGCTCGGTGACGTCCTGCGGGATCAGCAGCGCGAACGGGTACTCGGTGGGCAGATCACCGAAGTCGACATGCAGAAGGACCCGGTCCCGCTCACGGATCGTCGCGTGCGGGACGACGATGCCGCGTGCCACCAGCTTCTCGGTGACGTCGAGCTCGGTGAGCACTTCGAGGGTGCGGGCGTGCACGACCGCCGCCCGCGAGGTGTTCGCGCCCTCGGCCTGCCTGTCGATCAGCATCGTGGACACGCCCTTGGCGGCGAGCGAAGCGGTGAGCGCCAGGCCGACCGGGCCGGCGCCGACGACGAACACGTCGGTGTGCGTGGGAAGGTTCATGGCGCCGACGCTACGGACGGCCGGGTGCCTGCCGCGTCCGTCGAATGACGGTAGTCGCCGCCGCCGTCATGACGATCGCTTAGGTCGACACATATCTGGCCAGCTCGGCGCGCGAGGCGATGCCCAGCTTCGGAAAGGCCTTGTACAGGTGGTAGGCGACCGTGCGAGCGGAAAGGAACAGCCGGGCACCGATCTCCCGGTTGGTGGCTCCGGTCGCGGCCAGCCGGACCACCTGCAGCTCCTGCGGAGTCAGCGCCGCGAGCGGATCGCGGGCGCGGTCGCCGGCCGACGATTCCGGCAGCGAGATCCCGCTCGCGCGCAGCTCCGCGGCCGCCCGCCTGGACCAGGCGCACGCGCCCAGCCGGTCGAACGCGGCCATCGCGGAGCGCAGCTGCGCCCGTGCGTCGGCCCGCCGATTGTGGCGGCGCAGCCACTCTCCGTAGACCAGCTCCGTACGCGCCTGCTCGAAGGGCTGGTCACCGCGCCGGTGCAGTTCCAACGCCTGCTCGTACAGGTCCGCGGCGTCACCTTCGGTCAGCATGGCCTGGCACCTGGCCGACACCGCCCGCGCCCACGGCTGCCCGATCGCCTCCGCCCACTGGGCGAGCCGCGCCGCCACCGGCCGCGCCCGCTCCGGGTCGCCGGCCCGGACGGCGGCCTCCACATAGTCCGGATGCATGTAGCGCCAGAGCCACACATCCCGGGCGGGCCCGGTCATCGCCTTGTCGAACCGGTCGAGCACCCGGTCGTGGCGGCCCAGCGCGGAGTCCAGGGCGATGAGCGCGCAGGTCGCCCACGCGTACCCGGTGATCCAGGCATCGTCCGCCGCCAGCACCTCCTCCGCGAGGGCCCGGCACCGCTCCTCGTCACCGGCGACTCCCGCGAGCCACGCGTCCACCCCGGACAGGTAGTGCGACCAGTGCGGCTGCTCCACGTCGTCGGCGAGCCGGCGACCCTCCGACGCGGTGGACCGGGCGGACGGGTGCCGCCCGGTCGCGAGCTCGGCGATCGCGAGCATCCCCATGGCCTGAGGCATGCGGCCGATGCGTCCCGCCGCACGGCAGGCGTCCACCAGACGGAGCGCGTCCCGGTACATGCCGTCCACATCGCCGCGTCCGAAGCCCAGGTAGACCGAGAGCACGCGGAGATCGAACGGGAGGTCCTCCTCCTGACCCAGGCTGTAGGGGGCGATGGTGGCGGCCACCCGGTCGCCCTCCAGCATCAGCCGGACGTCCCGCGCGATCGCGTGCACCGCGCCGAGGGGGCCCGGCAGCTCAGGGGCGAGGTCCTCGATGCGGCGGGCCAGCGCCAGGCGGTCCGGGTGCGGGCGGCCGGCCCACACGTAGACGGCCGCCCAGCCCAGCATGGTCAGCTTCGTCACCTCGTCCGCGGCCGTGAACGTCTCGACCCCCTCGCAGAGCAGGCGAGCGGCGTCCAGGGGCCGCCCGGACTCGAAGGCGAGC
>NZ_JBEYYT010000012.1:0-59013 GCF_040645715.1 Spirillospora sp. NPDC046719
CGCCCCGCCGGGGGGCGCCGGCCCCCCACCGCGCGCGCCCCCCGCAACTCGGCCTCGGGGGCCTGGTGGCGGCCCTGTTTGACCTGCATGTCGGTGACGGCGGCGTCAGCGGCGCGGTGTCGCGGGCCTGTACGGCAGCTGTCAGCTGTCGGCGGGAGGCTGGCCAGGTGCTGGTGGCGTGACTTGGCCTGGAGTTCGGTGGCGGTTCGGCCGGCGGCGGCCAGGTGCTGCAGCGCTGAGTGGCGGAGTTGGTGGAGCGTCCAGCCGTTGCCATGCGGGTCGAGGTCTCGGGTGGTGGTCTTGAACAGGTATTCGGCGCGGGGGTAGGACAGTCGGCCGCGGGCGGTGGCCGGGCAGATGTTGGCGGGCGCGGGGTCCGGAGGCGGGGGCGCGGCGGTCGGCCAGGAACACCCGGCCCGCTCGTGCCGCCCTTCAGCAGGCGTGGCAGCAGCCGGGCGGTGCCGGTGGCCCAGTGCACGTACTCGATCGCGCCCCCTTGGACACGATCCGGGCCCGGCGGATCTCCAGGTCCAGGTCCTCGATGTCGGGGGAGAGGATCTCTTCGGCGCGGGCGGCGGTCTCGTACAGCGTCCGCCACAGCACCCGCTCGCGCAGCGCGTTGGCGTCGTCGGCCAGCAGCTTGTCCAGGCGGGCGCGAGGGATCGAGCGATCACCGCGGCGGGCGGGCTTGCGGCGGGTCAGCCGCCGGGCTGGGTTGGTTTCCAGGAGCTCCTGGCGCTGCGCCCAGGCGGTGAAGGAGGTGAGCGACGTGCGACGCTTGCGGACGGCTGTGGCAGGTCGACCCGGAGGGCGCGTGCCCGCAGTGCCCTGCGATCGTGGGGGCCGTCACCGAGGAGCGCCGAAGAGGCCGAGCAGCTCCGCGCGAACGGCGGCGGAGGCGAGCCAGTGTCCCGGGAGGCGCTCCTCGCCGAACCGACGGCCAGCCTCTGGGAGGGCGACGAGTGAGCCGGACCGACGCCCGGCACTGATCGGGTGCCCCGGTCCGCCCCCGGTCGGCCGCGCGAGCGCCGCCGCTGAATAACGGCCGAGGGCGGTATGAAGCGCGGGCTATTTTTTGGGCATCCGAGGAAGGTGGGGCGCACGAAAAGCGCAGCTCAGAGCAGGCCCAATCAGGGCGCATAAGGCAATTAATGGTACCCGACTAAGGGTGCTGACCTGGGCAAACGCTGTCAGGTCGGCTACGGTTGGCCTCGCGAAGGCCCCCCGGGAGATGCCTGGAAATCTCCTTACCTCCTCTTGGGAGCAGCGAATGCCGGACCCTTTTGGGAACGGGTGGTTGGTGCAGCTGATTCTGATCATCTGCGCGCTGATCAGCGCGGCGTGTGCAGTCCTCCAGGCAGCGGCCACCGTCTCCTCGTTGCTTTGAAGACCGTCGCCCGGCGCCACGGTGGGCATCGGCCAGCTATGTCACAGGCCGATGCCCACCGTGGCGTTCTCGATGAGTTCGTCCACGATGTGGATGTAGCCGAGCAGGGCGCGGCTGTCCCGCATCCAGCCGCCCTGGTCGGCGATGACCTCGGTCCGCTTGCCGGCCTGCCGGGAGAGGGTGGCCAGGCTGACCCGCAGCGTGTGCCCGGACAGGCCCTCGACGCCGGCGCGTTCCCCGCACGCCTGCACGTGCTCGCTGATCGCCTTGTCGCCCATCCCGGCGCGGGACTGGCGGATGCCGCCCCACCTGGTGGTCTGGAGCAGCGCCGGTTCGTCCGGGTCCAGATCGGCGACGGCGGCCCAGCCCAGCCTTGCCTGCACTGGGTCGGTCAGCTCGTGCTCGCCCGAGGAGACTGTCACGGTGCGGCCGCCGCGCTTGCCGTACGGGATGGTCACGCGCAGCGCGTCGCCGAGGTCGACGATGTGGCGGGCGCGCAGCGACGCCAGTTCGCCGCGGCGGGCGGCGATGCCGACCCCGACCAAGAGCAGCGCCTGGTCCTGCAGCCCGGCCGGGGTGTCCGGGCATGCCCGCAGCATCGCTTGGAGCTGGGCGAGGGTGAGCGGCGGGGCCTGTCTGCGGCCGCGCGGCGGGTGCCCGGCTTCGGCTTCGGCGCGGATCTCGGCGGCGAGCACGGTCCGGGCCTGCCGGGTGGCGGCCCGGTCGATCTGCACGCTGCGCTCGGCGTGGCCGGCGGCGATGCCGGCGGGCGCCCGCTCGATGGTGGCGGGGGCGTGCCCGGCCAGCCACCGCCACTTCACGTACGCGGTCAGCGAGCCGCGGGTCGCAGGCACCTTCGGGATGTCGAGCGCTTCGCAGAACTCGGTCCAGCTCGTCCAGCCCTGCGCGTACGCGTGCGGCGAGGTCGCGCAGCGCCTGCGCGCGCTGCACGGTCTCCGGTGCGATCTCCAGAACCATCGGGGTCACTCCGCGGCGACGCGGGCCTCGCCATAGGGGCGCAGCGCCGTGGCGAGCCCGGCGGCCGCTGTCAGCACGGCCTTCCACTCGGTGGCGGGCTCGGGGCCGGTGCGCGGCGTCCGGCGGGTGAGGGCGTCCCGGTGCGTGATCCGCGCCGCGGCGAACGCGCGGTGCACTGGCTCCACGTCCTGGTGCGTCTGCGCGAAGTCCAGCACGGCCGAGTCCAGGGCGACCAAGACGTCGGAGTTGTGCCTGATGACCGGCAGCGCCAGCAGGTGGTCTGCGAGCTGCAAGGCGCTGTATCCGCGGAAGTTCACCGCTGGCCGCCCGGCCGGAGCTCGGGGTATCTGCGCGGCCGCGTCCACGGGCAGCCCGGCCAGGTCGAAGGTCCGGTCGACCTCCAGCATGGTGGGGGCGCCGAGGGCGACCGCGGGCGCGCTCGGGTCGCGGCGGGACGGCCGGTCCCAGGTGACCGCGGGCTGGGTGCCGGTGGTCGCGGTGTAGGTGACGGTCTGGCCGGCCGGGGTGGTGATCGCGAGGGTGATCGTCCAGCGGGGCGGGCCGCCCGCTGCCGGGACAGCCCGCGCGACGGAGGTCTCGGGGGTGAGGCCGGTCATCGGGGTTGGTGATCCTTTCACTGCTGGTCGAGGGGCATCGGTGCGTGCGGGTCATTCGATCCGCAGGGGTCGCAGGGGCCGTTTGATGCTGGTCAGTTCACCGGAGTCGGGGGCGGCGTCGGGGATGCGCACCAGCAGGACGGTGCGGCTCCAGCTCACCCGCATCGCGAATTGCCAAGCGTGGTCACCGGTGTGCACGGCAGCGAGTAGCCGGACCCTCCGGGCGGAGTAGCCGGCGTTCGCTGCGGTGGCTGTCGCTGCGGCGAGCGCCCGCTCCAGGGGCAGCCGCGGGGGTGAATCGCCGGGCGCAGCCTCGCCGGGACGGAACTTGCGGAGTAGACGCTTCTTGGCCAGCAGCCCGCCGGCGTCCATCCGGTTGCCGATGATGCCGGCGACGGCCGAGGTCCAAAAGAAGTGGAAGGCGTCGTGCTCCAGCCAGTCCAGGACCTGCGTCCAGGTGGAGGCGTCTCCGAACCCGCTCGTGGCCGTCGTCCGCTTGAAGGCGCGCCGGATCTGCCACCGCTCCCGGAGCCGGAGGACAGGAAGCCACAGCCGGCCGAGCCAGCGGTGCCGGCTCAACCATGACCTCCGGCCGGGTTCAAGTTCTTTGAAGATCTCCTCAAGCGGTATGCCCCGATCGTCATCCGAGCGACGGAGGCCGGGGGGCGGTAGATCCGGGTCAGGGTCGGTCATCTTCTACCTCCGATAAGGACGTTATCGGAGGTAGAAGATCGCGACCGGTGAAGGCGCCGGTCAGTACCGGCCAGCTCCAGCCAGGCCATCGAACACATGAGCGATCCGCCAGCGAGCAGGCGCGAAGAATAGCCGACGAAACTCACCGGCGACCATTCGGGGCACCCCGACCGCCCCCTTGGGTTGGGGCCGGGGATGGCCATGCAACGAAAATTCGGTGACGCAGAAACGCCATTCCCCGCTCCTCCGATGCCGAGCATGCCGTAGATTGTTGGGTGGTTCGATGGTCTCGGCTGGACCCCCGCTCAGCCGAAGCCTGGGCGCGGTGCTGCCCGCTATCACGCGGCAGTGTCGACCACTTCGAAGCGCGGCTTGCGTCGCGTAGAGAGGGGAACCACATGTCCCACCCACCGGAGGAGCCGAGGGGTCCGCACGAGCGAAAGCTCTTGCTCCTTAAGGCCGGCGCGCTGGTGCTCGCCGCGGCGAAGTTCATCTTCGTCGTCATCCAGTGGTTGGACTCGTAGGGGCCCGACCGAGTGATCGGTAGGCCCCTACGGTCCAGCGCCCCGTCTCGTGTCTTTGCTTAGCCGGCGGAGCACGAGGCGGGGTAACCCGCAGTCGAAGATGCTTATCTCCTCGGGTTCAGACTCCATCATAGCTTCCCCTCTTCCAGTCGTGCCGCGTCCTGTCGCTAAAAGGTGATTGTATTTTAGGGCCTCTGGCGACTTAGCAGACTAGGTTCTTCCATCGTCTCGCCTTAAGGGCCGTATCAACTGTACCCTTATCCTGCCCGCCTAATGAATAGAGAGAGTCGAAGGGCAGACTGCAGTAGTAGCGGACAGGCCGCACTCAAGTAGGTTCAGTCTCTTAAGCCCACTGTTCCCCTACAGGTTCCATAGACTCTACTCCGCTTGCCCCTTCCTCTTAACGCCAACTACGTACCTTCGCTGTGGATGCATACAGTGCTGCACCATAGTCGCGCGATAGAACAAGCTATCTATTCGACTTAACCAACGAGGCATGAACGAGGGCCAAACGGACACTCGCTGATCATTGCGTCCGCCGCCATGGCTGTGAACGGCCCTCAGGGCGCCGGAGAAGTGTAGAGCTTCTTGTGAAGGTAATCCCCTTCGGCGGGTCGCGTTCTCGCGCCAGGGGCCGACTCAGCGAGCCGACTTGGTGACTCATCAAGATCATTTTGTGCTGATCGGGTGATTCAACCGGATCAGGGGGTCCACGGTGAGCCTGGCCGGGGGCACGGTCGGACGATGAGAGCGTTCTGAATCGACGAGGATTATTACGACCATGCGAACGCATCGGACCAGCTCAGCCGGTCCGACAGCTCATGTGGTTCTCCCTGCTGACGAGGGTCGGGCGCGTGGTCGGCGCCGGTCAGCGGCACCGCCGCCGGGGACGAGCCTTGCTGATCTCGCGGTGCTGCAGGGCGACCTGGACCAGAGCCTCGCGGCGGGTACCGTACTCGGGCCCGGGCGGTGAGGGTCAGCGTCCAGGTGAACGCCCTCGCGCCCTTGTCGGTGGGGTCGGCTCGGTCGGCTCGGTCGGTGAGCCGGACCGCCGCTCGGCGCGTGAGGTGTGCTTCCTCCACCACCAGGTCGACCAGGTCGGTTGGGGACGCGGCGGCCGCGAAACGGTTCTTGGCGCGCAGCATCTCCAGCCGGTTGGGTGCCAGGCACTGCCCGGACAAGGTGATGACGCGGGCCTTGAAGGAACCGGGCCCGGTCCACGCGCCGTCGACGTGCTCCCGGTCCTCGACCACGGCGGCCACCGTGGAGCTGCCAGACCAGCTGCACGACCCAGATGCAGCCGGCGTCGTCGATGACGTTGCCCTGCCCGCCGCCGTCCCCGCCGAGGGTGTAGACCGGCGACGCCACTGGAGTTCCCACTTCTGCAGCTCCCCTCCCTGTCGCAGCGACACGATCCCGGCGATCTCCTCCTCGTCGTGGTGCGGCTGGGCGTACACGTTCACGATGATCGGCGGCCGCTTCAGCACCCCGGTGCTCGTGGCGCGGGCGGCTGCCTGATGGCGAGGCCGATGGCGCGTTCGGCTCGAATGCGTCATCACGACCGGTGTTCGGGCTGCTCAGGCGGGGGCGAGTTTCTGCGCATGAGCTGTCATCTGCCCCGTCATCTGGTCGGCGGTCGGAGTCGCCGGGTGATCGGGCAGCGGTGCTGGGCGAGGGTGTGTCGGCGCGATCGCCGGATGGCGGCTGCGCTCGCCGGTCGTGGTGGCCGTCGGCGGGTCGCGGTGCGGCAGCCGGTCGGGGGACTGGTCGCGAGTATGCCGCGCGTCGTGCCGCCTTGGTGGGGAGGGTTTCCTCCTCATACAGGCGGGGGGCCCTGGCGCGCTGAGCCTGGCCGGTCGTCGCAGGACAGCCAGCGGCGATTCTTCAGGCCGATCAGGAGCCGTTCGGTGTAGGCGCCCAGCAGTACCGCGGCCGGGGCGGGGTTGTCGGAGTCGGGCCGTGGATCCGACAACTCCGGTCGCGCCTGCCGGGCGATGAGGGTCCAGCTGGGCCTCCGGCCGTGGTGTTGGTGAGCGTAGGCGCGGACCCATAGAGCCAGGTCCCGGCACAGGTGCTGGTCGTCCAGATCCTCGTTGGCCACCTCGCGCATCCGGGCGGCGGCATCGGAGTGTCTGCGCCGTAGGTTCTGCAGATAGCGTCAGCGGTGGCGCAGTCGAGCCGGTCGACCGGGCATGTGCTGTTCTCCTTCGCGATCGCCTCGCTCACGACGCGCCTTGCGTATCCGCAGGTCACAAACGTTCCTGCAGATCATCGTGCCGATTCCGGGCGGGGTTGGCCAGCAGCGTGAGGGCGCGGCGCGGCGTCGGTCTCACCTGGTCGAGCCTGATTCCGTCTGAGGTCAGCGGGCGCGAGCTCCGCTGGAGGACCGGTGCTACAGGTTTTGCTGTGGTGGATGTGATGCCGGTACGGGTGCTGGCATGCAGCTGTGCGCGCCCCTTCGGGATCTCCAGTATCCGCAACAAAATGGCTCTGGACCGGCTGCCCGGCCACAGGAGCCCCAGGTCGAGGCGCGGGAGCGTCCGGGCCGAACCGGTCGGTCGTGCCCTCGGTTGGCTGGGCGGACGCGCCCCGTGCTGGTGGTGCCGCCTTCGCCCCCGGTGAATGGAGGCGTTCACTGGGGCCTGAGCATCGCGCCGCAGACGCTGGCCCGGCTCAGGCCCGCACCAGAATAAGCACCTCATCGGGTACGTCCAACCCTGATATTCGTTTCTGCAGGGCGGTCACGGCGTAGAACACTGTCATCAACTGTTGCGCTATTGAGTCTTCGCGGTTCTTGATCTCGGCCAGTAGCTCGATCCGGATGCTCGCCAGGAGCCGGTCGCTGGGTGGGGCGGTACGATCAAGGATCTGCCGCAAGAGCTGATGCACATGGTCGATCTCTTGTGTGCGCAGTGGCACCTGGGAGCGGATTTTGATGAGGAGGTCGGTCGCTTCCGACCAGTCGGCGATGCCAGCGGGTTCGATGACCGACAGAGCCGCGTCGAAGAACTGGTCGAAGTCGGTGAGAAGGTCGCCGGGCTTGCCTTTTCCGACCTGGCGGCTCCAGTCATAGAGAAGCCCGTAGTAGCATGCCACGGTGTTTGTCCCTCTGGTCAGGGGCAGGTTGGTGGTCGGCGGCGACAACCGGGCGTCTTCGCGACCTTCAAGCGCCATCATGACGGCGAACATCAGTTCGGTGGTCTCGGGCTTGGTGGGGAACATCGCGTAGATCTCGGCGACGATCCGGGGTGCCAGGGGCTTGAAATACGGCGACGATGGTCTGAGGTCGGCGTGCGGCCATGGCTCCCTGCGGAGGGCGGCGGATGCGTTCTCAAGGGCGTGGTCGAGCCGGGCCGCGGCGATGCGGAGAAGTTCGTCCGCCAAGTTGCCGGCGAGGAGGTCGGCATCGTCGAGTCTTTCGAGTTTCCGTTCGAGGGCGACATTGCCCGTGCCGTCGATTTTTTCGTCGAGGCTCAATGCGTGCAGCATGGCGGTCGAAATCGCATTCGCCATGGTGAAGGGCATGCTTATTCCGAATTCCTTGCCCAGTTCGGCTGCCAGGGCGTCGGCCGGGAAGTCGGACGCGCCGGTCTCGTCCAAGAGGAGCCCGAACGCCAGGGTCAAGGCGCGGATGCGGACCGCGATCGGCGAATTGTCACGCCCCTGTGTTTCCATCACGCGGGTGAGAATGCGGTCATTTCTGCGGAACCGGGGCGTAGGTTCGATGCTTGAATAGAGGTAGTGGGCCGTTGTCCTGCGGTCTTCTCGGAGATGGTTCTGAAAATTCAGTTCGATGCGCGGGTGCGGCCATGTGCCGGTGCTGGGCCTGTGGATTTTCGGCTTCTGGTCCGCCTCGGCGCTCCAGGCCGGGTGGCGGGTGAGGTCGGCGACCAGGCCCATGGCGGGGTCGTCGAGTTCCTGCGGGGTCGGCAGCCGGTACGCGGTGCCGTCGTCGAAGTGGCCGTTGAGCCAGGTGAGGAAGCGCTCGGCATCTCCTGCCCACATGCCGAGCACGGCGCCGAAGCCACTGGTTCCGGCGCCGTGGGCGGCGGTTCCGGTGGTGGGGAGGTCGATCGGGGTGCATCGTCCGGTGGCCTGGTCGGCGCGGGCGAACAGGGCCCACAACTCCGCGTCGACGGGGTGGGCGCAGACGGTGGTGCTCTCGTTGAGCCAGATGACCTCGCGCAGGCTCCGGGCCGCCCGGACGGCGGTGACCAGCCGTTTGCGGGCCTGGTCGGCGGGTTCCTCGGTGAGCAGCGCATCCAGTTCGGCGCGGACGGCCGGGGCGATGGTGCGGGCCTCGTCGGCGCAGTCGAAGGCCAGGGACAGGGCCCGGACGGTGCCGCTGGCCAGGCAGGCGGAGACGATCGGCGTGGCATCGGCGGTCGCCGACCACAGCAACGTGGTCTCGCGCCACCATGGATCGTCGACGTTGGCCGCGAGCCGCCCGGTGGCCTCGGGGAGGGAGCCGAGGCGGGCGGCCGCCAGGTACTCCTGGAGCGTGAGATGGGCGAAGCCGTAGCGGCCGTGCTCGCGTTCCACCAGCAGGCCGCTGCGGCGCACCTCTTGGAGGAACGTCGCGGGTGAGAGGGTGGTGGAGGTGCCCGCCAGCTCGCCCGCGATCGCGTCGGCCGCCTGTCCGGTCGGGATGTCGCGGAGCCGGCCGTCCATCATCGTCAGCGCCAGGACGCGCATGAGGTGATCCTTCTGCGGGCCTGTGAGCCCGGTCGGGTCGGGCAGGCCTTTGGCGTCCTGCCGCAGGTGGACCAGGACGTCGCACATCTCGGCGTACAGCGCGGCGCGGCTGCGGGGCAGCGCTGGCCGGTACTTGTGCACGTTGGCAATCATGGTGAGCAGTAGCGGGTTCGCGGCGAGGTCGTACAGGCCCGGCCGCGACCGCAGCTTGGCGAGCAGGTCCTCGGCGGCCTCGTGTGCGTCCAGCCGGACGCGTGCGCCCTTGGTGCCGGTTTCCCGGCAGAGGGTCGCGTAGTACCAGCCGTACAGGAATCTCGAGATCTGCTCTCCAGTGAACCGGCGGACCTGCAGGACCTCGGCGCGCGGCAACGGATTAGCGGTGTAGCCCTGCGGCCGGGACGTCAGCAGGTAGACGTTCCCGGGATAGCGGTCGAGTTGGCGGCGCACCCAAGTGACCACGGTCTCCCGCTGCGCCTGGTCGGCGACCTCGTCCAGCCCGTCGAGCATGACCAGGCATCTGCGGCGGTCCAGTTGCCGTGCCAGCCACGACGCCGGAGTCCTGCCCGATACCCAGGGGGCGGCGGCGCAGACCTCGGGAAGGCCGGATGCGGGGTCGGCGAGGATCGCGGCGGCGTGGTCGCGCAGATACAGCAGCACAGGCAGCCGTCGGCGCCGCAGCCCGCGCCACCGGCGGCAGTGCTCCAGCGCCGTGGCCTGCATCAGCGTCGTCTTGCCGGTCCCCGGGCCGCCGATGATCGCGAAGACTCCGCCGGTGTCGTCGTCCAAGAAGTCGCGCAGCGACCGGCGGTGCCCGGTGGTCGACCCGGCGTGGCCCACATAGGCCGCGGACGCGGCGTCCTGCGGGGTCTGCGGTTTGAGGCTCACGTCCACGTACACCTGACGCAGCTCCGGGACGTACACGCCGCGCGTCGTGATCCCGATCGTTTCCAGCCGCTGGACGTGCGACCGCAGCTGCCGCAGGTAGACGGCCCGCTGCCCGGGGCCGCCCTGGCCTGCCGGGGCCTGGCGGGCGTCGCGTCGCGCCAGCCACTGGTTCACGCCCTCCGACACCAGGCTCAGAACGAACGCGGCGACGGCCCACCGCAGCGTGAAGGTCCCGCCGTTGAGGATCTGGTTGACCGCGACGCCGACCGCCACCGCCAGCGCCGCCGTCGCGGCGATGCGCAGCGCCCACCGAATGACGCGCAACCCGCCCCCTTCACGATCGGTCCGCCGATGGCCCGATCCCAGCATCGGAGTGCGCGGCTGTCAGCTGGCCACGAAATACCGATGCGGCCATTAGCGGCCTTAGGGCGCCGGCCCCTTGATCCCAGACGCCCGTGATCTAGTCCCGTGGTCAGGACGTACGCGCCGACCAGGCCATGGAAGAACCTCACCGAATGATCCGGCGCAGCTCTACGACTTCGGTGTCCGCCGACTCCCGCACTTGACCCGCCCGCCGGGGATCGCCGGAGGCCTGTGGAAGGGGACCTGCGGGAAAGGAACGCAGAAGGAGGCTGTGGAAGGGGAAGTCCGGCCTGGCCGGGGGGAGACGTGGGGCTGGGGGGTGGGGTCCTTGGGCCGGCGAGCGTTGTCTAGCAGGTCGCCAGGGGGGAGTTGCAGTCCGTCGGCGATGCTCAGGATCGTCAGCAGCGAGGGGTTGCGGCGGCCGTGTTCGATGCTGAGCAGGAATCGCCAGGAGATCCCGGCGGCCTCGGCGAGGGCCTCGATGGTCATTCCCGTCTGCTCTCGCGCGGTGCGGACCGCAAAGCCGAAGGCCTGCAGGCGCGGGTCGGGAGCGGAAACGGGCACCCAGCGATGCCAGCAGCGCCACCACCACAGGCACCATGAACGATAGTTCAGGATCCGCAGGTCAGGGTGTGTGGGGTTCGGATGATCCAGGATGACCCCGGCATGCTGCCGACAAGTCGTCGATCACGTCGGCGAGGGTCGCGGCGACCAGTCCCCACGCCTGCTCCAGGCCGTGCGGGGCGTCGGCGGCGTGGCGGGCGGCCGCCTGGTAGCGGTTCACCGTTCCGTCGGGTGCGAACAGCCGGTCGGTGATGCTGGTGAGGACGGCTGGGGCACGGTCGCCCAGAGCGCAGACCGTCGCGTACCTGGATGACGCCTGACCTTCCGGCTGCCATGCGGCAGCGCATCCCACGTGACCTCGCGCCGGGCTCCCCGCCGGGTTCGGGTCCTGCTCGGTGCGCGGGTGCGAACGGTCTCGGCCGGGCGCAGGACGAGCGGCCCATGGCCCTAATCCGGCCCGCAGCGCGCCGATCGCCGCGTCGGCCTGCGACAGTGTCGGTGTCGGGCGGGTCTGCGGGGTGAGGGCTTCGGGAAGCGCCGCCCGCAGATCGCCTCTCGTGCTGTCGGCCGCCGAACCCGCAGGTCCACCCTCGCGTTGGCGGGCGGAGCCGGGTTCGGCGGGGTGTTCGACCGAGCGGGGGGAGGCATGGGGACGGGGACGGCCGGCGGTCATGGCCGGCCGTCCCGACCGCCCCTGCCCCCTCCGGTGCCGGTGAGCAGGATCCAGCAGACCAGGTGCAGTCGCTGCTGGCTGTGTTCTGCGGGGACGTCGTGGGCGGTGGCGACGGCGGTGCGCGCTCGGTCGACCAGGTCGCAGATCATTTCGATGTGGCGGCGTTCCAGCGGCTGCGGATCGCGGCCTGCGCCCCCACCAGTCGTCTCATCGGCGCGCCCGCTGCCGCCGGTTGTGCGGCGCCTGCTGCTGGTCGTGTCGTGGGCGGCGGTGTGCATCCAGGGGGCTGGGTCGATGCTGACGCGGTGCAGGCAGCGGCCGGTGTCCACGCTGATGTGTCCGGCGTGGGGGCCGGTGGCGTAGACGTGGGCGAAGCCGGCGGTGTGCGAGCGGCCGTCGGCGGCGTGCACACGAAAGCACAGCACGGCGCTGGTGTCGCGGGCGTGGCCGGCCACCACCGCTCCCGCGCCGGCGGGCAGGGCGGTGATCGCGGCGTCCAGGTGTTTGATCCGGCGGGCGTTGCCGAGTCGGGCGTGCGCCCAGCCGGCCTGACCGGCGTCCAGGCTGGCGCCCGGGCCGGCGTCGAGGGAAGCGGCAGAGGAGACCGATGGCTGGGCCGCTGGTTTTGCCGCTGGTTGGGCCGCAGTCTGGGGCGGTGTCTGGGCCGGTGGTGTGGTGTCGGCGCGCGGGCCAGCGAGTGCGGCGGCCGCGTCGGGGTGCCAGGCGTCCAGGAGACTGATGTAGCTGCGGCAGGGGGAGCCGGGGAACAGTGGAGTGGGCACGCCGACGGTGTCGGCGGCCAGGTGGGCCTTGCGGGTCAGGATTCCCATGATCGGCAGGATGGTGTCCAGGGTGTCGGCGGGCAGCATGCTCCAGCAGGTCACTGTCGGGTGCGGGCTGCCGACGCGGTCCAGGCGGCCGATCCGCTGCCCGATCCGCTGGGGGTTCCAGGAAAGGTCGTAGTTGACGCACAGGGCCGCCTGCTGCAGGTTGACGCCTTCGGAGAACTTGTCGGTGCAGATCAGCACGTCGTAGCGGTCGGTGGCGGCCGGGATGGTCGCTTCGGTGGTCTCAGTGGCGGCGGTGGCGGGGGCGAACCCGGTCAGCATCTGTTGCGCCGCGGCCGCAGAAGGGGGCTGGCGGTGGCCCAGGTTGGCGATTCGGCCGGCCAGTGCGGCAAAGCGGGGATCGGTACGGGTCAGCTGCTCCAACCAGCGCCCGAGGTCGTGGGTGGTCTCGCGGGATCCGGCGAACACCACGATCTTGGGGCCGCGTGGATCGTGCAGCGCCTTCAGCAGCACCTTGGCCAGCGCCTCCTTCTTGGGGTCGGCGTCGATCAGCGCGCGGGCCCGGCCCGCCAGCCGCTCCAGGATGCGGGCGTCGTGTTCGAGGTCGGCGCGCAGCGCTGCCGTGTCGAAGCCGTCGGCGCTGTGCACGTCAGCGCCCGCGGCCGCATCGGCGGTGCCGCCGACCAGGTCGTCCAATGCGTCGTCGGTGGCGTCGTCGCCGTCCCACAGCGCGACCACCGACGCCGGGATCCCGGCGGGGTCGGTGGGCAGGGTGTGGACCGTGCCGCGGTCCAGGGCCGCCAAGGCCTGCCGTGCGGTGGTGGCCATCGCGCCAGCGGTCGCGGCGAGCGCGGCGGCAGAGGACTCCAGCCGTTTGCACAGCAACGCCCGCAACAGCCCGGTCAGCAATGCCGGGACGCCCGCCGAGGCCTTCGGGTCATCGGGGTCGAGCCGGTAGGCGCCGGTCAGGTAGGCCGCCAGGGTGAGCGCGGCGGGCTGCCCGGTGCCGCCGCGCACGGCCGCCGCAGCCGCTTGCAGCGCCGGCGGCAGCGGCGGGGCCTTGCCGACCTGGATGCGGTCTGAGTGGCCGACCGCATCCAGCACCGCCACATACAACTCGCACAGCCGCGGGGGCAGGGGAACCTCGACCCCTTCGTGGTGCACGGTCGGGAAGCGCAGAGACCCCGCGCCGGGATAGGCGCGGCGCAGGAAGGGCCGGTCGCGGCGCAGCATCCGCGCGTGCGTCACCTGGTGGTACCAACTGCGTTCGGCTGGCGGTGCGGCGTGCGGGCGGGCCAGCACCTCCGCCAGCCGCCGGCCAGTGCCGCTGCGGGCGGCGGCGCGCGCCTTGTGGAAGGTGCCGCGGCCGACCCAGGCCGGGTCCAGGGACCGGTCGGCCAGGGCGAGCAATTCGAACAGGTCGGCCGTCTCGTTGTGCAGCGGGGTCGCGCTCATCAGCAGCACCTGCGGGTCCAGCCCGTAGCCGCGTTGCGCGTCCAGCAGGGACCGCACCGCCTGCAACCGGACGGTGAGAGGGTTGCGCAGCGCGTGCGCCTCGTCCACGATCAGCAGCCCGCACCGCTGCCAGACCTCGGCGGCCCGGCCATCGGAAACCACCATGCGGGCGCTTGTCGTGCCGGTACTTGTCGGGCGGGCATCCGAGCTCTCATCTGGGCCGCTATCTCGGCCGCTATCTGGGCTGTGGTCCGTGCCGTCCTGTGGGCTCCCGTGCGGATCGTCGGTCGCGGTGACCCGGCGGTAGAGCTGGACCTGCCGGTCGTAGGAGATCACGGTGACGCCCGACAGTCCCCACTCGGCCAGCCGGCGCCGCCACATCGGCCGCAGGCCCGCGGGCGCGACCACGATCACCGGTCCGCGGCCCTCCAGCAACGTCAGCCGGGCGACCTCCCCGGCGATGTAGGTCTTGCCGAGCCCGACCTCGTCGGCGATCAGCGCGCCGCCGTGCCGGGCCAGCATCGCCCGCACCCGCGCGACACCGTCGCGTTGATAGTCGGCCAGGTCCATCACCGGGCTGGCGGGGGCGTTGACCTCGTGGTCGTAGGCCTCGGCGAGCATCCGCAGATACACCAGCTCATGGGGGTGTGCCTGGAACAACTCGGTGACCAGCGCGGCCAAATCATAGTCACGCGCGTTCCGCCACCAGCCGCGCGCCGCCTCCAGCGCCGCACGCGCCTGCGGCGCCGACACCGCGGCGTTGAACTCCAGGTTCCGCCGCAGCCCCGCCGCGGTGAGATTGGAGGAGCCGGTCACCGCCCGGACTTTGCCGTCCCGGTCCACCACGGCGGTCTTGGCGTGCAGGTAGCCGCGCTCGTAGCGGCGCGCTTCCAGCAGCTCGCAGCCAAGCAGGTCCGACAGCCGGAGCCGAGCCCCGGTCAACACGATCCCTGCCAGATCGGCGCGCAGCAACCGGTCGGCTCGACCGCACAGGGCGGCAAACACCGACGCTAGGGCGGCCACCGGCAGGGCTGCCGCTCCCAGGTCGGCTTCTGGGGCGGCCTGCCGGTCGGCGGGGTAGGGCTCCAGCGGCGCGCGACGCCACAGTTGCGCGGACTCCTCCAGACACATGCCCATCAACAGCCGCACCCGGTGCCCCGCACCGGTCAGCTGCTCCAGCGCGGGAGTGAGTTCCAGTAGCCCGCGGATCGAGGCGAATCCGGTCACCAGATGGACCCGACTGGGCCGGCGCCCAGCCACTCGGATCAGCCACTCGGTCAGGCCTGCGGCGACACTGCCCGCGGGTGTGTTCATCAGCACCAGCGACGCCTCGTCTCGCCGCGAACCCTCGTCTCGCCGCGAACCCGCAGGCGCAGCGCCCTCGCGTGGCGTGCTGCCGGGTGGAGACGTGGGCGGTGGCTGCGAGGCGCAGCCGGACGCGCTCGGAGACGCGTCGTGAGCGGTGCTGGAAGGCGGAGTATGAGGCATTGCTGGCTCTCCTTGTGCGGGCGCTCCGACTGGCAGGGCGAGTGGCTGGGCGACTGGCTGAACGGCCTGCCACGGTTCAACGGGGCGCTGGCCGGCGTGGTGGGCGGGGTGCTAACTGCGGGTGAGCTGGGAGGGCGGCTAGGCGGCGTTGCTACCGGCGTCCAGGTCGAGTGGTCCGACGCGGTGCAGGAAGCCGTTGATGACGCCGAGCAGGTCTTGTTCGCGGGCCTTGACCAGTTCGGGCGCCGCGATCGTCGCGGTTCCTGCGGACGGGGTCGGCAGGCAGTGCGCCGCGAGGGCGTCGTCGCCGCAGCGCAGTCGCTCGTAGGCGTCGCGGTTCCAGCCGCCGGCCTGGGCGAGGACCTCCGCGGTCGCCGGCGTCCCGAGGATGAAGTTTCCCAGCGAGGTCTCCAGCGGGCCGGGCCACAGCGTCACCAGCCGCATCTGCTCCTCGGGGAAGACCGCGTCGGGTTCGGCGAGGTCGGGCAGCCCGAGCCCGGACGGGCTCGCCGCGGCCATCGCGTACAGGCTGGTGACGGCGCCGAAGTGGCCGCGGCGGCCGGTCAGCTGGTCGCAGGTCACCGGCGGGGGAGGCCCGGCGGGCAGCATCAGCTGCGCCAGGGTGGCGCGGGCTGTCGGGTAGTCGGGGGCGCGCAGCAGCGCCGAGACGTCGGCGCCGGCCTGATGGGCGGCGCTGTTGTAGCGGCCGCGGGCCAGCGCGTGCACCAGCCACCGGTAGGGCAGCTCGTCGGTGACCGCCTGGTCGAAATGGGCCGCCAGGTGGAACAGCACCCCGATCGCCGACGGCATCGCGATCAGCGAGGCGTCCACCAGCCCGCGGCGCTGCAGCATCGAGATCACCTGCGTGCAGGCATGGCCGGCGCGCCGGGCGGCGGCATCGACCTGCTCGGCGGAGCTGTTGAACACCGACATGCGCCGCGCGTTGGGCGGCAGCAGCCGCTGCACCACCTCGTTGATCACCGGGAAGGTCGCCGCGGTGGCGAATCCTTCTCGGCGGGCGTGCCGCCACAGCGGGTCCAGCACCTCGCGCCGCACTCCGGGGCTCACCACGTCCAGGTACATCGTCTCGATCTCCGAGGCGTGCGCGGTCTTGGTGGAGGAGGCCTTGTTCATCTCCCGGTAGCACTCGGCGGCGTCGTGGACGTCGGCGTGCAGCCACGCCACCGGGATCTGGGCGTCCAGCAGCCGCTTGCGCATGTCGGTCAGCTCGGCGGCGAACTGGCTGGCCTCATGGGTGCGGGCGCCGGCACCGGCCTCGGCGACCAGCCGCGGGATGTCGCCGGGCTCGGCGCCCAGCAGGTCACCGAGCCGGATCTGCGGGTACTTGCGCGCCCGCATCGGCTGGATGTAGAGCCGCCGGGTGGACTCCAGCACCACCCCGACCTCCAGGCTCGGACCGCCCAGCTCCCGCCACACCTCGGGCGGGTAGCAGGCCGGGCGGATCCCGGCGCCGCCGGCCAGCGCGGTGCTGCGCTGCTGCCCGTCGACCAAAAAGAGCCTCGCCCGGGAGAACTTGCGGTACCGCCCGGCCCGGAGCGCCTCGCCGGGCGGCGGCACCCACCACACGAATCCGCCGATCGGGAATTGCGGCAGTCGGGCCGGCGAGGCCCACAGGTCCGCTGTCCACTGGACGTTGCGCTGGAAAGGACGGCCGAACTGGACGACGTCGATCTCGCCCTCGGCCAGCATCCTGAGCAGGTCGGCGAGCTTGACGTACGGCTGATCGAACGGGAACGGCTGATCGAACACGGCGAGCCCCACGGTTGACGACTGTCGTTAAGCGAGAACCGCCTCGCATGGCGCAAGCGGTGGGCCCATACCCCGCCACGACCGTGCCCAAGCAGCATCACTGCAGGTCACATGCATGATCAGATGTTTTGACCGGTATATTCTTGCTGCGGTTCAAAGCCGCCTCCGCCATGGCGGGGGAGCAGGAGTACGCCGCCGCGGCGGCCGCCAGGAACGCCGCGCGCGTGAGGTGCTGCGGCAGCCGCCCGGTCCGCTCGGCCCGCAGCAACGACCACTGCGACATCCCGAGGATGACGGCCGCCCGATCGGCGGTGAGCCCGGCCCAATGCCGCAGGTCCACCAGCCGCGCCTGCTCGGCGGTGACCGCCGACAACTGCGGCCCGCTCACGCCCAGCGCCCGGCACAGCACCGCGAACCGCGGCGGGTCGCAGCGTCGCCGCCCGGCCTCGTACTCGTGCACCTGCCGGGCCGGCACCCGCCCCCCGGTCAGCGCGGCGAGCGCGTCAACGCTGAGCCCCCTGGACACGCGGAGCCGACGCAGCTTGCCGCCGTCCAAGCTGACGTGACCATGAGACAAGCTCACTCCTTGGACCTCGACGATTCCTTAGAGTGATCAGCGAAGTGGTGGTGGCAGCGCCGCGACCATGAACGATGGTTCACCTTCGTTGCCGGAGGAACCAGCGCGAAGTCCAGCAAAGTCCACCAGAGGCCACCGCATCGGAGGCGCATCCGGCCGGACAGCGTGCGCCCGGCCCAGGCGGCGGCACGCCCGCCCCCTGCGGTCTGGTGCTGCGCCGTCTGCTGCTGGTCGGCGAGGCCTGCTTGGCCGGTTTCGCGTGATGGTCCTGGCTGCGCAGGCGGAAGGAGAGGTAACGGCGGCTGATCGGCCACGACGCCCCGGCTGGGTGACGAGGAAGGGCGGTTCGTGGCTTCTTCGGCCGACGGTGCGATCGTGACGGAGGGATCACCGGTGAGCTGTGTTACGGTGCAAATGCGGACCCGCCCCACACACGTGGACCAGCGGGTCTAGCTTTTTGTCAGCGTGCAGCGGTCGTCAACGGTGACGGCCCGCCGCAAGCGAGTGCGGAGTGCTTGGTGCGGCAGGGCGACTGCGTCAGGCATCGGGATGACCGGGCCGGCGCCGCTGAGGCCTCGATACCAGTCGGAAGCCGACCAGGGCGCAGGCGCCCAGGGGCAGGTCGCCCCCACGGCCGACCAGGTGGTCCTGTCTCTCGCCGGCGAGGATGAGCAAAGGAGACCGCTGGCCACCGATAAGGCGAGTTGGGGGCGTCGACGAACGGCTCGTTGGGAACGCCGAAAGCCCGAGGCGCCGCTTTGGTGAAAGGCCGCCTCTTGTGTCGCCCGAACGCCGGCGCGGGAGCCCGGATCGTCGGCCGCGCCAGTATCGGACGGCTGCGGGGTCTCGGGTGAGGAAGACGAGCTGTGTCTCGTTCGGCCAAGCCGGGGTCACGCACGCACCGCTCTCAAGGTCGCGCCGCTCGGGGTGGCCGCCAGGGCAGTGGCCAAAGGAGGCAGGTGGCCTGCCGCCCGGGGATTCGCCGACGATCATGGGTGCCCCCCTCGCCTTTGGGGCCGCACCATGGGCGGGTAGAGGATCTGTGCTTGTCCTCTGCGGAACAGTTCGGCGGGAGCGCCAGGCCGGCAGGTGCGTTTGTGTCTGGTCTTCACCAGGAAGCCTTTCGTGCTGCGGATCTTGCGCTGGAAATTCTGCGGATTGATCGGCACGCCCCACACCACCTCGTAGACTTCGCGCAGGTCACGGATGGTGAACAGGTCGCCGCAGAAGGCGGCCGCCATGGTGGTGTGCTCCAGCAGCCGCCGGGCGTGTTCGAGGCCGCGCTGCAAGATGACGCCGTGGTCGAAGGCGAGGTGGCTTTCGGGGCCCAGCAAGGATTCCTCGACCTCCACCCAGTCCGCCCGATGGGCGTCGGTCGCCCCGGTCACCTCGGGCAGGTTCGGGGCGACCGCCAGGAACGCGGTGGTGATGACCCGTCCGCGGGGGTCGCGTTGCGGATGGGAGTAGGTGTGCAGTTGCTCCAATCCAATACCGGAGCCTTCCAGGCCGGTCTCCTCTTTGAGTTCCCGTGCAGCGGTGTCGTGGAGCGATTCGCCCGGGCGGACGAACCCGCCGGGCAGGGCGAGCCTGCCGCTGAACGGTTCGGTGCCGCGCTTGATCAGCAGGACGTGCAGGGCGCCGGATCGGATGGTGAAGATGACGATGTCGGCCGTCGGCAGCGCCGCGATCCGTGGGCGCCTGACCGCTCGGGGGCGCCGACCGCCTCCACCGACAGCGGCTGCCAGGTCGCCAGCGGAAACCACCGTTCCCTCCGGGACGTCGATGGGGAGATCGCAAGGAGGCTCGGCGTAGAAGACGGCGAGGCCCCGCTCGTGGATGCGGCCCAGCTCATAAGCGGTGGTGCGGCCTATGTATCCGCCGGGATTGACCACGTACACCAGGTCCGAGGAGAAGATCTTCTCCAGCGTGGCCGCCTGGATCGCGTGGTCTGAGCACGACGGGGAATCGGATGCGAAGCGCACGAACTGTCGTCCATGGTCGGTAGGGCGCGACATCGGCGGGGACTTCACGGTGATGCCGGCATCGGCGAAGAGCTGCGCGGCCGCGAGGACCTGCGGGTAGTGCTGCCTAAAACTGCCGATCAGCGAAACCGACGGCCGGATCACGGCTGCTCCCGCCAGAGCCGGTTCGGCAGCGAACCGCGGTCGGGCCCCTCGTCGAAGGAGGCTAACTCGCGCCTCGGTTCCCAACGGTGTTCCCGCCGACCCTCGAGATTCGAGTGCGGCGGTTCTGGTGGGACCTGGAGTCGGTGAATGAGCCTGGCCGCGGCCACGCTGGTCCCGCTGACGACGGCGATGATGACCGCGGCCTCGTATCCCTTGAGGACCATCAGGGCCGCGAGCCCGAAAACAGCTCCGACAGCGAGCACGCCGACGGTCAGGGAAGTGATGGAGGACTTGACGATGCTGTTCATGCGCACATGGTGGCAGCGCGCAGGTGCGATCGCCGCCCGCGATAGCGCCCGCCCGACACTAAAGAGCCTGTTCTTCGAGGTAGAGCACGGTGCTTGCGGTAAAGCGTCAAAACGAACCCAACCCAGGGCGAGACACCACCCGCGGTACGCCATCCGCAGCGGGGCCCGGCTGCCGCCGATGACCGGATCGACCCCAACTGACGATGCGCCGGCCGCCGACGCGTCGTCCGCGGCGGCGGCCGCTGGCCGATCGTCGACATCTGGTACCGCGCTGGCACTGCGGCGGTTGCGGCGCATTGCTCGAGCCCGACGCACCGCGACCGGCACAGAAGCGGGGCGACGGCCACACCACCTCACCTGCGGGCCTTAAACACTGATCATCGAACGCGCGGCACCGTCGTTTCTGGCGCGCTGGAGGGTGAAAGTGTGATCACACCCGGTCAGTGCAACCGGAGGCCCCCGATGCGGGTAGCGACCTGGACTGGTGAACCGCTGGCCGACACCTGCGAGTGGGACAACGAGCCCGACAACAACGTCGACGCCCCGACGGACGCCATGACCTCCGAGCCCTGGCGGATCTGCCCCCCGGAGAGTACGTACTGGCTTAGCCGCAGGCGGGCTGACATGGTCGGTCCCGGACGGGTGAGCTGTGCGTTCCAGTAGGTGTCGGTGAACGCCGAGGGCGTCAACCCGATGATCACGTTGAGTGGTCAATCAGTGCCCTTCTCGCCCGCCCTGCACGTTCCGCAAGTGGAGCGTTGCCGATTGTCGTGACGTTCGATTGTGGATTAGACGACGCTTCGACGGTGACGTTGGACTACGCACAAGAGCAGTGATCTAGATCACAAAAAGGAAGATCACTGGGCATCTTTACGAAGGTTAACTAACCGTTTACCTTGAGGGAGCTTTATCCGTCCTTTATGCCCTTGGGGTCTTTGTGCGCCCTCGTGCCTTCAGTGCTGCGCGTCGCCGTGCGTCTGGTTCAAGATTGCTGGTGTTGCGGTGTTCTGCATGGTCAGCCAGTTTGTTGGCGTGCTTGATGGTCGCCGCCCTGTTGCAGATCCCGGGCGTGACCTCGGCGCCGATCGCCCACGCCGAGGAAGCCGCCCCCAAGGCGGCGGCGACCGAAGAGCAGGCCTTCAAGGCGGCCCAGACATCGGGTGAACCGGTAGAGGTGCTGGCTGAACGGGGTGAAAGCCGTACGGTTCGGGCGCTTCCGAATGGGCGCATGGAGATCGAACAGCACATTCAGCCGATCCGCACCCGCAAGGACGGCACGTGGGCTGATATCGACACCACCCTGCGCCGCTCTGACGAGGCGATCGTCCCGGCCGCGACGGCGGTCGGGCTGACGTTCTCCGGGGGCGGTAGCGGGCCGATGGTGCAGATGACGCGGGCTGGCCGCAAGCTGGCGTTGACATGGCCGCAGGCGCTGCCCGAGCCGACTCTCGACGGTGACACCGCCACCTACAAGGGTGTGCTCGGGGACGGTGTCGATCTGCAGTTGCGGGCGCAGGCGGACGGGTTCGCGCACACTCTGGTGGTCAAGACCGCCGATGCTGCCAAGGATCCGCGGCTCGCGCAGTTGGCGCTGGCGCTGTCGGCTCCGGGGCTGTCGGTGGCGCAGGAGGCGGCCAGCGGGGTACTGACCGCGAAGACGCCTGCAGGGATGAGTGTGTTCGATGCGCCGTCGCCGATGATGTGGGACTCCACCAAGGCCGACGTGCCCAGCGAGGGATCGCCGACGGCGACAACACCGCAGGCACGTGCCATGGACACCAGTGACGGGCCCGCGGAGGGCGCCAAGAGCGCGCCGGTGAAGGTCGCGGTTGCCGACGGCAAGCTCACCCTGTCTCCCGACCAGAACCTGCTGACGGCGGCGGACACCACGTTCCCGGTGTACATCGACCCGGTGTGGGGCGCCACAAAGGCCTCCGACTGGGGAATGGTGTCGTCGGGGTATCCGAACCAGAGCTACCACCAGTTCAACGGCAAGTCGACCGAGGGCGTCGGGCGCTGCGAGGTCGCCAAGGACGGCAACTGCGTCATCAACCAGACCAAGCGGCTGTTCTACAAGGTCAAGCTGCCATCACTGAAGGGACGCTACGTCCAGTCGGTGGAGTTCACCGCTTTTGAGACCGGCGCCTATGACTGCAAGAACCCGACCTCGATCCAGCTGTGGCGGACCCTGCAGTTGAAGTCGTACGCCACCTGGAACAATACGGTCGGCTCCTGGAACGACGGCGGTGCCTGGGGGGAGCATCTCGACTCGCGTGATGTGGCGCACTGCTCGAGTACCGCCGTGGAGTTCGGCGGGTCTTTGCTGCAACAGCATGTGCAGTCGGCGTTGAACAAGGGCTACGGCGACATCACCTTCGGGTTGAAGGCCTACAGCGAGTCGACGATGGACTGGTGGAAGCGGTTCTCCGACGACGCCTACCTGTCGATCCAGTACAACAACCCGCCGTCGACCCCCGACTACCAGACGATGACTACCACGCCGGGCGGGGGATGCGGGCCCCAGAGCAAGCCGGTCGTCATCAACAAGGTGCCGACGCTCAACGGGTTGTTTTTCGACCCCGATGACGAGGACGCCAACAAGGTCGAGCCGGAGTTCGCCGCCTACTGGGACACCGGTGACGGCAAGGGCTTCGTGCAACGGTGGACATCGGGGCTGATCGCGCCGCCGGCCAAGACCGGTACTCCTCGGCACGCCACTATGCCGAGCACGATTCCGGAGAAGACCCTTATCGGCTGGCATGCGCGGGCGTGGGACGGGGAGCAGTACGGGCCCTGGTCATCGACCGGGTCGGCGCCGGCCTGCTACTTCATCTACGAGCCGGCCAAACCGGCGCCGACCATCACTTCCACCGACTACCCCGATGATGACCAGTGGCACGGTGGCGTCGGGCAGGTGGGGTCGTTCACCATCACCGATCCGCAGAAGGTCGCCGACCGGTACGAGGTCAAGCTCAACCAAACCCTGCTCATGACGGTGCCCACCACCGCCGGTGCCGCGCAGACCATCAAGCTCGCTCCCAACCGGTACGGCCCCAACTCGGTGACCGTGATGGCGCTTGCTCCATCGGGGCAGGATTCTGCAGAGGCGAGCATCAACTTCCTGGCTAACCAGGGCGCTCCGGCCAAGGCGCATTTCAAACTGGATGAGGATGCGGGCTCGACCACTGCGGCGGCGCAGACCCGTGATGGAGAACCGGAGATCAGCGCGACCGTCCACGGCGGCACGACCTTCGGAGGCAGGGGGCAGATCCACTCTGCCTTGGCCTTGGACGGTTCTGGCTATGCCAGCACCGAGGGACCGGTGCTGGACACCAGCAAGCAGTTCGCGGTGTCGGTGTGGGTGCGCCTCACCCAGGCGGGCGTGACCCGAACCGTGCTGAGCCAGGACGGCACGTCCAAGAGCGGCTTCTACCTCAAGTACGACGGCGGGCTGAACAAGTGGGTGCTGTCGATGGTGAAGTCCGACTCCGAGGAGACCGGCTCCTACCAAGCGGTGTCGGCGAAACCAGCGGAGCTGAACACCTGGACCCATCTGATCGGGGTGTACGACCAGACCAACCACTTGCAGATCTACGTCAACGGCCAACGCGGCACCGCCAGCGCGGCGGTGCCAGCGGCGTGGAACGCCACCGGCGGGTTTCAGATCGGCCGAAGCAAGTGGCTCGGCAACAACGCCGACCAGTGGACGGGAATGATCGATGACGTACAGGTCTTCGACCGGATCATCTCCGGCCCGGAGATCGCCACCCTGTACCAGCAAGCCCCGATCCTTATAGCCCGATGGAAGCTCAACGCGGCGACCGGCGAGCCCAGCCCGCTCAGCCCTGGCGAGACCCGCGATGGAGGAACGGTGCCGCCGCTGGCGCTGCACAACAAGGCGGCTATCGTCGAAGGCGCCGGCTTCAAAGACCCGTTCGCCTCGGCGGCAGGGCTGCAGCTGGACGGGCTGGGCGCCTACGCCGCGACCGATACTCCGCCCCTGTCTACCGACGAGAGCTTCACCCTGACCGGCTGGGTGCAGAACCTCGCCTCTCGTCCGCAGAAGACCGCCACGGTGTTCTCACTCCCAGGCACGAACACCAACGCGTTCGCGCTCCGCTACCTACCGGACGCGGCCGAACCAGCCGATCTGGGCGCTTGGCAGCTCGAGATGAACGACGCCGACCTGCTGGCCACCGATGCCTCCAAGCCGCAGCGGTTGACCAGCAACTCCGCCTACAACGAGGACGACTGGGATCACATCGCGATCGTCTACGACGCGACGAACCGGACGATGACCCTGTACATCAACGGGTCCACGGCCAACGGCCCGGACGGCGACTCGGCAACAGGCAACGTGCACACCTTCAAGGGCACCGGCGGCCTGCAGGTCGGCCGCAACGCACTCGGAGGCAGCGGCGCCGGATCGGACTTCTGGCCCACCGCGCTGGACGACGTCTGGCTGTACCGCGGGGTCTTGACACCAATTCAGATCACGTTGCTCGGACAGCAGATCGAGCTCGACACCGATAACGGGCCCTAAACACCGCACACCATGCGCGGCCCACACCTCAGCAACGTGTGCGCCCGCCCGGACCTCTGCTCATCGACGGCGACGAATGGTGATCGCGCCCCGCAATTGGCGGGGGCGGTGCAGGCGCGTGTGCGCGGGAGGAAAGACGTGATTACAGGCCGTAGAACCCTGCTGCTGTCCCGCCCCCGGATGGCACGCGCCGTGGCCGCGGTCATGACCATCGCGGTCGCCGCCGGGTTGCTCTCACCTCCGCCGCCCGCGCTGGCCGCTCCGTCGTCACAGCGTCCGGCCGCCCTCGAGCATGAGGATCCGGTCAAGGGCCATGACCTCAAGGTCCGGCCACGCAAGAACTCGGCGTTGAAGCCGGGCCCGGCTGCCAAGGCCGTTTGGCCCAAAGCCGGCACCACCGAGGTGGCTCCGCCCGCAGGGGGCAAGCCGGGGGTGCGAGCGGGGGCTTTGCCGGTGCGGGTTTTGCCCGCGGCCACCACCGATGCCCGCAGTCAGGTACAGGCTGCGGGAAAGGTGCGGGTATCGATACTGGACCGGGCCGCGGCCGCCAAGACGGGTCTGGACGGGGTGGCGTTCACGGTCGCTCGCACCGACCAGCCTCAAGCCGGCCAGGTCGGCGTCGAACTCGACTACTCGCAGTTCTCACAAGCGTTCGGCGGCGCCTACGGGTCCCGGCTGCGGCTCTTCCAGGTCCCCGCATGTGCGCTCAGCACCCCCGACAAACCCGAGTGCCGACTCGCGGCACCATTGAAGACGATCAATAACAGTACGGAGCAGACCCTCACAACGCAGGTGACCGCTGCGCCCGCCGCCACCACGGCCACCCCCTCGCCCGCGCCTGCCGCGGCCACGCAGTCGGTAGGGACGCTGCTGGTGGCGGCCGCCGGCTCCGCCGGATCCCAAGGTGACTACAAGGCAACCTCCTTGGAGGCATCGGCGACCTGGCAGGCCGGCGGGAGCAGCGGTGATTTCACCTGGTCGTACCCGATGCGGGTGCCGGCCGTCCCGGGCGGTCTGACACCGAACGTCGCCGTCACCTACAACTCGGGAAGCGTGGACGGCCGGACCGCCAACACCAACGGTCAGCCGTCCTGGGTCGGTGAAGGGTTCGACCTGTGGCCGGGATACATCCAGCGCGGCTACAAGTCCTGTGAAGACGACGGCGCTCCCAAGGATCAGTGGGGCAACTCCCCAGGGGACCAGTGCTGGGGGTACGACAACGCCACCATCACCTGGAACGGCAAGGGCGGCGAGCTGATCAAGGCCGCTGACGGCACCTGGCGGCTTAAGGACGACGACGGCACCAAGTTCGAAAAGCTCACCAGCTCCGAAACCGGCAACGGCGACAACGATGGGGAGTACTGGAAGGTCACCACGACCGACGGCACTCAGTACTTCTTCGGCCTCAACCGCGTCCCCGGCTGGACTTCGGGCAAGCCCGAGACCGACTCCACCTGGACCTCGCCGGTGTACGGCGATGACGATGACGAGCCCTGCCACAAGTCGGCGTTCGCCGACTCGTGGTGCCAGCAGGCCTACCGGTGGAACCTGGACTACGTCGTCGACCCCGCTGGCAACGCCATCGTCTACAACTACGCCAAGGAGACCAACTACTACGGGCGCAACCTCAAGGCCGAGGACGAAACCCCTTACACCCGCGGCGGGTATCTCCAGACGATCTCCTACGGACTGCGCAAGGGCAGCCTGTTCGCCAAAGCCCCCGCGCAGGTCAGCTTCGACACCTCCGAGCGCTGCATCCCGAACACGAACTTCAACTGCGACCCCGCCAAGATCGGTGACAAGCCGGACTACTGGTGGGACGTCCCCTGGGACCTGCACTGCGACTCCGGCCAGGACTGCAAAGACACCCACGGCACCCTCGCACCGACGTTCTGGTCCCGCAAACGCCTCACCAGCGTGACCACTCAGATCCTCAAGCCCGACGGGTCGGGATACCGGCCGGTGGATTCCTGGGCACTCACCCATGACTGGGGAGAGGCCGACATCGAACGTGACCTGCTGCTGACCAGCATTCAGCACACGGGCCACGCCGCCGACGGGGCGTTCATCACGCTGCCGATGGTGACCTTCCACAACGTGCAGCTGCCCAACCGGCTGGACAAGGTCGGCGACGACATCTTGAAGTATGTCCGCTACCGGGTCGGCGCGATCGATGACGAATCCGGCGGCCAGATCGACATCAGCTACTCCAAGCCTGAAACGAACTGCTCTCAGTCAGACCTGCCGACACCGGAGACCAACACCAGCCGCTGCATGCCGGTGATCTGGCAACCACCCGGCAAGGACGACCCGATCACCGACTGGTTCCACAAATATGTGGTGACCAGCGTGATGCAGTCCGACCGCACCGGCGGGTCACCGGAGATGGTCACCAGGTACGAGTACCTGGGTGGCGCCGCCTGGCACTACGACGACGATGACGGGCTGACCAAGGAGAAGAACAAGACATGGTCGCAATGGCGCGGCTACGGCCAGGTCCGCACCTTCACCGGCCCCTATGCCAACCCCGCCACCCAGAGCGACACCTTCTACCTGCGAGGCATGGACGGAGACCGCAAGAACAAGGACGGCGGCACCAAGACGGTCACTGTCTCCGACGGTGAGGGCGGCACCCACACCGACCACGAGGCCTACGCCGGCTTCCCCCTCAAGACCGTCACGTACGACAAGCCCGACGGCGCCGTCTACTCCAAGACCGTCAACACCCCCTGGAAGGCGCAAACCGCGTCGCGAGCCCGATCATGGGGCACTACTACCGCCAACGTCACCGCCATCGGCTCCACCCAGACCTGGACCGCCAAGGACGGCGGCGGCTGGACACAGACCAAGACCAACAACACCTACGCCAACTCTGGCCCGGGCGTTGGGCGCGTCACCATGGTCGAAGACCTGGGCGACGTCACCACCGCCACCGACGACAGGTGCGCGCGGACCAGTTATGCCGACAACGCGGACGGCTGGATGGTCGACTATCCCTCCCGCGTCGAGACGGTCGCGGTCAACTGCTCGACGACACCCGACCGCTCCAAGCAGGTCATTTCCGATACCCGCACCTATTACGACAACGGGGGCTTCGGGGACGGCCCGAGCATCGGGAACGTCACCAAGACAGACGAGATAGCCTCCCACAACGGCACCACCGCCACCTACGTGACCGAAGCCGAGACCCGTTACGACACCTACGGGCGGTCCACGCAGACCACCGATGCCGCGGGGCATGTCACCACCACTTCCTACACCGAGACACAGGGCCTGACCACCCAGATCACCACGACCGGGCCGCCCGCCAAGCCGGGAGACTCCACTACCTCGCTGACCACCACCCAGCAGCTCGACCCCGCCTTGGGGGAGCCTGTCACCAGCCTGGACGTCTCCAACGGCAACCTGCGCACCGACCTGACCTACGACCCGCTCGGCCGGCTCACCAAAGTGTGGCTGCCCGACCGGAAGAAGGACACCGACGACCCCACCTACGAATACTCCTACCGCTTCACCGACGGACAGATCGTCGCGGTCACCAGCAAGAACCTCACCGCCGACGGCCACCAGAAACTCGCCCAGATCGAACTTCTCGACGGGCTCTTGCGCACCCGCCAAGTCCAAGCCCCCGGACCCGGTGGTCGTCTAATATCCGACACCTTCTACGATGACCGCGGCCAGGTCACCACGACCTACGCCACCTACGCCGCCTCTGGCGCCCCCGAAGCCACCCTGTTCGGCGTCGACGTCCCCGGCAAGATCGAAACCCAGACCCACACCCAATACGACGGTCTGGGCCGCAAGACCGTCGAGAGCCTGAGCACCGAGAACGGCGACCAGCCCGACAGCGAACTATTCCGCGCCACCTACGACTACGGCGGTGGAAACCGCGTTTCGGTCACACCGCCCAACGGCGGGACCCCTACCGCACAGCTCACCGATGCCCGCGGACAGGTCATCGAGAAGCGACAGTACAAGGCGTCCACGCCGACCGGTGACTACGACGCCACCAAGTACGCCTACACCCCCGCCGGCGAGCTCGCCTCAGTCACCGATCCGTCCGGCAACACCTTCACCAACACCTACGACCAGCGCGGCCGCGTCATCCACACCACCGATCCAGACAAGGGCGCCACCAGCCTCACCTACAACGACTTGGACCAGGTCACCTCCACCACCGACGCCCGCGGCAAAAAGATCTTCACCGACTACGACGGGCAGGCCCGCAAGACCGCCACTCACGACGGGGCAGCCGACGGCCCGATTCTGGCGTCCTGGACCTACGACACCGGCACCCGCGGTAAAGGCAAGCTCGCCTCGGCAACACGCCACACCGCAGACGGTGACTACGTCACCAGCCTCCCCAAGTACGACACTCTCGGACGCCCCGAAGGGTCCCTCCTCACCGTGCCCGCCTCGCAAGGGCCCCTCCAGGGCAGGTACTCCTTCACCGCCACCTACAACGCCGACGGCACCGTCAAGGGCCAAACGATGCCCGCTGCCGGAGGACTCCCCGGCGAATCCATTGCCTACGGCTACGACACCTGGCAGCGCCCCACCCTAGTGAGGGGCAACACCACCTACATCAACGCTGCCGACTACACCCCCACCGGCAAACTCACCGTCCTGGAATATGGATCCGACCCCGCAAAGCAGACCTGGCAGAGATTCGGCTACGAGCACGGCACCCAACGCCTCAACAACGTCCGCACCAACCGAGCGGGTAGTAGCGGCGCCGACAACAACGCCACCTACCACTACACCGACGCGGGCACCATCACCTCCATCACCGACACCTCCCTCGACGGCGTCGACAACCAATGCTTCACCTACGACCACCTACAACGCCTCACAGACGCCTGGACCCAAGGAACCGGTGACTCCTGTGCGAGCGCCCCGACCGCCTCGCTGATCGGCGGACCGGCCCCGTACTGGCAGACCTTCACCTACGACACCGCCGGCAACCGCAAAACCGAGACCCTGCACGGCGTCGGCGGCAAGAACGACACCACCCGCACCTACACCTACGCCGACCCCGGCCACGGCAACCGCCTCAACAAGATGGTGCAGACCGGCGGCCAAGGCGACCGCACCGACACCTACCAATACGACGACGCCGGCAACACCACCACCCGCGCCATCGGCTACAGCCCCACCAATACGGGCCAGACCCTCGACTGGGACACCGAAGGCGAACTGACCAAGGTCACCGAGAACGGCAGCACCACCAGCTACGTCTACGACGCCGACGGCAACACCCTCATCCGCAAGGACGCCACCGGATCAACCCTGTATCTGCCAGACGGCACCGAGCTGCGCGCCCTGGCTGGCGCGACCACCGCCACCGGCACCCGCTACTACAGCTTCGCCGGCCAGACGGTCGCGATGCGGACCTCCGACGGCACCCTCACCTACCTCACCGCCGACGCCCAAGGCACCGCCCAAGTCGCGATCAACGCCTCCACCCTGCAATCCACGGTCCGCCGCTTCGATCCCTTCGGCGCCATCCGCGGCCTCGACGACGACGCCACCTGGCCTAACGACAAGGGCTTCGTCGGCGGCACCCAACAACCCTCAGGCCTCACCACGCTCGGCGCCCGCCAATACGACCCCGACACCGGTCGCTTCATCTCCGTCGACCCCCTCATAGACCAGGCCGACCCCCAGCAGATGAACGGCTACACCTACGCCAACAACAGCCCCATCACCAAAAGCGACCCCGACGGCACCATGGTCTCCGAACCCAACAACGACCACTCAGGTGACACGTTCGGCGGCGGCGGGTCCGGCGGATCGGGCAACTCGTCTGGGGACTACTACCGGCGTCACCGCAGCCACACCACAACCCCCGCAACACGGCATACCCTCACAATTCCCGGGAACTGCAGCAAGGCCATAGCGTACATGTCCGGCCTGTGTAATTGGCCGAACATATTTGAACAGATGTTCATGGACGCCCTCCCTAAACCGCCAGTCGACAATCGCCGTAACTGCGATGCCTGCATGTGGGCCATCGACCAGCTCACTGACTACACCGACGCCGCAAAATGCATCAAAGCTAAGGGAAAGAGCATGGGATGTGCATGGTTCGCCATGCAATTCATCCCTGGCGGAGGCAAATTCGCCAAGCCGCTCCGACGGGCCCCAAGACTACTTCCTCACCTCAAAAAGCCCAGCAAAGTGCTCAGAGCTCTGACGCGGGCCGGCGGTGCGACAGGAAAAGCGATAGAAAAATCGGGGGGTGTATGCAGAAGAGCCAACAGTTTTATACCTGGAACTCAGGTGCTCCTTGCCGACGGTAGCCATAAGGACATCGAGGACGTCAAAACCGGCGACAAGGTAATCGCCACCGACCCCGGCACAGGAACAACCAAAGCCGAACCGGTGCTCGCCGCGATCACCACGCGGAGCGACAAGAAATTCGTACAGATCACAGTCGATACTGAAGCGCCGCGCCCGTCGTGGACGACCCAGCGCCAACCGCACACAGTCAACCCGCTGACCCGTACGCACAAGCATGGCGCAATCATCGCAACTGATCACCACCCCTTCTGGGTCGCTGGGGGACTCAACAGGTGGATCAACGCCAGCGACCTCCAACCTGGCATGTGGCTCCGCACCAGCGCCGGCACCTACACCCAGATCACCGCCACCAAGCGCTGGACTGCTCGGCACAAGACAACCCACAACCTCACCGTCGCCGATGTCCACACCTACTATGTTCTCGCAGGTAGTGCGCCGGTCCTCGTCCACAACTCCGAACCAGGGTGTGCTGAAAAGCTTAGAAAGGCTCTGAATAACGCTGGTGATATTGAGCCGGCTACGCCTCACTCGCCGCACCACATCGTGGCAGGAAACTCGCCCAAGGCTGCCCCGGCGAGATCGGTACTCGACCAATTTGGTATTGGAGTGAACGATGCAGAGAACGGTGTATGGCTGCCCCGTAGCAGCGCATCACCCAACCCTAACGGGCTCTCAGTTCACTCTCGGATTCACACGAACGAGTACTATGATTACGTAAACTACCTCATGGACGGAGCACGGAACAGGAGCGAGGCTCTGGACGTGATTGATCACGTCAGAAACCAACTCCTGGGCGGTTTCTGGCCATAGACTGCAGCGCCACCTGCTACGCTCAAATACTGTTGCAGGTGGCGCTAAAACTTAATGCAGGTCACTGCATATGGAGGGGGTTCTAATGTCGATAAAACACCAACTGGGACAGGCCGTCGAGATTGCTCGCAATCTCCCCAGCGCGGACGTCCACCTTGATTCACCTGCAACCGTACTTGTCGAACTAGCGCGAGAGTTTTCTGGCATCGAATTCGACATACCGGATACGTCTGACGCTGACGGCTATCTATTTCAATATGGCAAGGCGAGTTGGTTTCCTGAACCGACATTCGTCTTGAGCGTGACACGCCAACTAGAAGCAGTGGACACTTCCGGGGGACATGAGGCCTATATTCAGATACAATTCGAGTTCAGGTATCGGATGGATGAAGATCTTGCATCGACGGAAAGTTATTCAGAATGGTGGTTCCCTGGTGATGGGGTAGATTTCGAGGTGTGGCTGACCTCTGTTGAGCAGGCATCGATTATGAATATCGTGGCCGGAAAGCTGCCACGCGAATTTGCAATTTGGCAAGATCGGGCGTGACTGGTGAGCTGCTTTAGTAGACGCGGTCGAAGGATGGCGTCGGCTGCTCCGACCTTGGTCGTGACTCGAAACAGGCTCGGGCCCTGCAGGGTTCTCTTCTAGGGATCCCTCCGGTCCGAGGAGGGGCGGCCGACGCCGTCCCGGCCCACCTCGGTGACCTGATCAGAAAGCTTGGGCCACGCCGCCGGCGTGCTGGATGGCGCCGACCTTACCCCGCACGTGTGGCGGGCCCCTCTCGGATCACCCACCTGCTCGACGCGCTGAAACAGGAGGGCGGCGTGGGACTTGCCTAGGCAGGCCTGCACCACGTCATGATCTACCCCGACCACAAAGGATCCGAAGACCACGCTGCGGTACTGAATCCGCCGCTCCAAAGCCGCCAAGAACGCCCAGCTGGCCCGCACCGGTGAGCAACTTCTGGCTGACCTGGTGCCCGATTGGCTTCATACCTCCGGCGGTAGCCAGACACTGAGCCCATAGCCTGAACCTCGTCCGCCTGGCGACGATGCGGGACGCCACCGCACTTCTCCTTTAAGATCTCCTGATGCCGCTTCGTTTGTTCGGTGTGTGCGCCGGCGTGATGGTGATTGCCGCAGTGGCCTGTTCTTGGCGGTGCGTTCGGTGGTGAGAGGGAAGGGCGCGCGGGGGAAGGCCAGAGCCGTATCGCCCCGTCCGTCTCGCCTACGGCGGCGAGCAGCACCGACCGTCTGAAGCGTGCCTTGATGTTGATGCCGCCCGCCCGGCAGGACGACCTGCTCCGCTTCGGGCCAGTGGCGGGAAGCTATTCGAAGATCCTCGCGCAAGTGCAGGGGGGCGAGCATTTCCTGAGCTAGGACGCTGCTTCACGTGGATGTCGGTCCCCAAGCGGATCCAAGACCTCGGAGACGAGGCCCGTTCCGCGCCTGCCGCCGTGGCCATGTGGACCGACAGAGCACGCGGTATCACTGTGCAGGAGACGATCCTGCAATTGTCCGGTGCGGTCACGCAGCAACTGATCTCGGCCGAAGTGCCGAAATCCTGCCGCGCCTACCGCTACAGCCTCGATGGGGAGAAGTACCTCCGCAAGCTGATAAGCGACACGGTGCGACAGCGTGATGGCGCCTCAGAGCGCGTCCAACTCATGGAGGACCGAGGTGAAAGGGCAACTACTCATGGTTGCCAGCTCACCCGCCAGCGAAGCGACCACGCGATCCTGCTATCCACCTCTCAGGCCAAGGCATCTTTCGCGACCACAGTCTGTCTGGATGTGATCAAGGAAGCGGGCGCCCGCGCTACGGCCGTCCTCAAGTAGTGAGCCTTTTCCAGCTTGATCGTGCTGGTCACAAGGTGGTTGCGGTGGGCTGAGGTGGCCGGTGACGCGGCGAGGCCCCTGGTAGATGCGAAGTCGACCAAAACAACCGCCCTGCCAGGAGCCTCTGGTGTTGTTCTCCCGTGCTGCGCTGGATCTGTCGCCCGCTACCCGTACCTTCGTGGCCGAGCTGATCGCCGGATCGGCTCGCGCTGGCGCGTGCTGAAGCCCGGCCGCCAGGCGCTGCTGGTGCGGGTGCTCCTCGATGATGCTGTGCAGAACCGTGTCGAGGTCTTGTTCTGCGACGTCCTGGTTTGCGGTGAGGCTGTGCCAGTCAGTTGTTCTTCCAGCAACAGGGCCGGTGTCAGGTTCTGGTGGAGAGTGGTAGTGATCTCGAAGGCGCGCTGGGCGCGCTGGTCGTCTGGTTGCAGCCGACTGCGGAGTTGCGGCAGGACGTCGGGGAAGAACGCGATCGCCCCGGGCGTGCGCGCCGCCACCCAAGGGGAGAACCACAGGTCGGCCTCGGCAGCCGCGCCCGGCTCTGGCAGGAGCTCGAGGCGGATCGCGCGGATGAGCTCTGGTTCGATCCTGGTGGCGATGCTCAGCAGCGCGGTCAGATCGGTGAGGTCGCCGGTGGTGTTTGATCCGTCCCAGGTGATGGGGTTGAGGTTGGCTGTCCAGGCCGGGCGTCTGTGCTCCGGGTAGGGGATGATGACGGTCAGCCTGCACCCGGCGGCGGCCACGGTCGCCGCGAAGTCCAACCACCGGGCCGCCGATGCGGGATCTTCCCTGGGGTGCGGACCGCCCATCTCGGACAGGATCAGTACAGCGGTTCTCTGCCGCGGCGGCCGATACGGACCGGTCGAGCCGTCGAGTCCGGTGACGCCGTGCAGCGGATCGCCGGTGAAGTAGCCGATCGTGAGTAGATGCGAGCCGGTGCGGGGCTTGGGGAGCGACGACGACCGGCGCCGCCGACCAGGTCCGGCTGCTGGCCGCGCTCACGTCCAACCGCTCTGCCCTGCGCGCCTCCGGGCGCCGCTACCTGCGGAGACTGATGGCGGACGTGACGTCGGAGCAGGCGTGGGGGGTGAGCGCCGCGGCCGGGGACGGGGCGCAGGTCGCGCTCAAGAGCGGCTGGCTGTCCCGCGGGATCCACGACGGGCGCTGGACGGTCAACAGCATCGGCCTGATCCGCGACGCCGGCCGGCTGTTCCTGGTCGCGGCCGTGTCCGAGCGCGACTCCACGCTGGAGAAGGGGATCGCGGCCGTGGAGCACGCGTGCGCGAGCGTCGTCGCCGCCCTCGCTCGCGCGACCTCGTCCGGCCGCGCCTCCCAGCGGTAGCCCGGTCACGCCGACTCGTCCCGGGACCGCACCTCGTGCCGGGTGCGCGGCAGCAACACCGCCGCGGCCATCAGTTCCCGGTAGCCCGGCTCTTCCAGCCTGGCACCCGGCTCCCCAACGCGGCGTCCCACCGCGGCGTTGTCCACAGAGCACGATTCGGGTACCGCGGCTGGCGGTGACCCCGCAGAGTCGGGCGCGCGCCTTCAGCCGGGTATTACCGAGTGCCGCAGAGGCTCGGAGATAGCTTGGAACAGACAGATGATGCGCCGGTCGCCTTCACCCCATTGCCGTTTGGATGGATAGGTCAGATGGACGCTGACGCCGCCGGGTAGGTCGGCGACGGATCGGTACAGCTTCCTCAGTTCCGCGCCGCAGCCTTGGGCGACCACTGCTTTCATCTCCCGCGGGTAGGCGGGGCCGTAGGCGGGGTTCATGTCGAAGGCGGCGGCCACCTCGAAGCGGTGCTCGCGTCCGCAGTCGATGGTCAGCTCGGTTTCGGTGTCGCGCCATGTGTCGATGCAGTCGCCGGGGGCCAGCGCCTCGCGTGTCCTGGGCCCCCACTGCAGGTGGCTCAGCGGCGTGGACAACTCGCGGGAGCCGGTGTAGCGCAGGACGCAGGTGACCCGGTGATCGCCGTGTTCCCAGGTGCTGCGGCGGGGCCGGTCAACGTGCAACTCGATGTGGTCGTGCAGGCGGTTGTTCAGCAGGTTCGCGTTGCGCGCCTTGCACAGGCCGGTCGCCTCGGCGAGCAGTACCGGGTCGCCGGGGTAGGGGCGATCGGGCAAGGTGATCTGGGCGCCGACCTCACCTTCGTGCGGCAGCGTGCACCCCGCGATGGCGGCGTAGATCTGGTTGAGGTCCTCTTCGTAGCCGGTGAAGCAGGCGCCGGCACCCAGGGTGGTGACGCGCGGCTTGCCGTTTCTGGTGGCCGAGATCTCCGGGCCGTCGTGGCCGGTGTTCAGCACGCTCGTCACCGCGATGGCCGTCAGGGCGACAGCCCACGCAGCGGACACGGCGAGGGCGCCCACGGCCAGGCCCCTGCCCTTCTCGTCGCGGCGACCAGCTTGAACCAGGGCGGCGATGGCCAACCCGATCGCGACTACCACCAGCCCGGCGATCCCGCTGAGCAACGCCACGATCGCCAGCCGGTTCGTCCGGCGCCGACCCGGCACGGGCTGCAGGCCGGCCATGTAGGGAACGCTGCCCGACATCGTGCCGATAGGCGGCGGGGCGTTGTGGGGGATGTCCGGCGGGGCCCAGCCCTGCCCGGGGGTGTGGGTGGAACCTTCCGGGACGTCGTCAGCGGCTGGCGGCGTTGTCACAGCGGAAAGATACGGCACCAAGATCACAGATGGTGCGTACCCGGCGGTCGTCGCCGACTTGTGATCCCCCAAGAACCCTTCGGTGATCAGTTCCGAGACGACGCTAGGGCGGGACGGTGCTGTGCCATGTTCTCGCCGGGCCGGATCAGGGAAGGCGGGAGGTCTCTGGCCAGAACGGCAGCGGTGACCTGATGGATCTCGTCGGCGCGGGCGAAAGTCGAAGCGCTGGTGCAAAATCATCAGGGGCGGGCCCGCTGCCGGGCAGCTTCGGGGGCCAGGCGTCACTCCAATGGCTCTCCGGTTGCGGCGTCGGCGCCGTCGTCCGGGTGCCGAGCGCCAAAAGGCAGGTGCGCGGCCCCGTCTGGCTCCCATGACGGGGTGCGGCCGTTGCGGGCGAACACGACTTAGCTGTTCCGGGGGGGTGCCATGACCGGGCCTTCACACATCAGTGCGTACGGCCTCGCGCCGGGAGACACTGCGGTGAAGGGCAGCGACGACGGGGCGGGCGGGGGCCAGGGACGGATCGGCGCTGGCGCCCACCGACGCGGCCCCAGACGCGCTCGTCGCAGGCGCTCTCGATCTCGATGGCGCGGGCTCACTGCTGTGGCCGCCTTCTCACGATCTGTCGGCGAGCGGTTGGAGGCCGCGACAGCTGATTTTGCCGACGGCGCCACCGGCTGTTGTTCCCAGACCGGCACTCGTCGACCGGACGGCCAAAGGGCGGGGAGACTGATAAGCCGTTCCTGCCGAATGGCGCAGGATCCCTGCGGAAATGACACAGGGGTCACCAAGGGCGCACGATCGAAGTTGACCGTTCCGGTATGTGTGCGTACAGCCGGGCGCGTGGGGCCTTGCCAGACGCAGCCACATCGAGGAGCTGGAAGCTGATCGGCTACCGGTACGACATCCCCGCCCTGCGCATCGCGCTGGGCGGGGATCCCGAGACTGCACCCGAACCGCAGCACACTACGATCGCCGCTGGCGAGCGGGCCTTGGCCCGCGTCCTGGACGTTGGCCGATAGCCACGAAGACGCGTGCGCGAGGAGACCACAAGGTAGGCGTTGCCCTGCACCACCGCGCAGCGACCTGGGGCTCACGGTTGGCGAACCCCAGGATCTCCTTGGCCAGGTGAGGTGAGGTGAGGTGCGGTGCAGGTTGGCCCGTACCCGCCAGGCGGCGCACCATCTGCCAGGACGCACCTTTGAGGGCGACAGTCATTGGTCCGCCACCTGGTCATCTTGCTTTGCTCTGGCTGGGGTGCTGGTGCGGTGGTTGGCGAGGATGCGGGTGAGGTCGGTGACGGGGGAGGAGGCGAGTTTGTGGTTGGTGTCGTCGTAGCCACGGGTGGTGCGGGGATCGGCATGGCCGGCCAGGTCCTGGACCTTGGCGAGCGGGATGTCGTTGCCGAGCAGGGTGGTGATGACGGTGCGGCGGCCGCTGTGCGGGCTGAGCCGGGGTGCGGCGGGCAGCCCGGCGAGCCGGGCTTGCCGGCGCAGGATGTTGGTGACGTCGCGTTGGGTGAGGCGTTTGTCTCCGGGCTTGGTCGGGTCGTAGGGGTGCGGGGTCGTCACCAGCAGCGGTCCGGTTGGCGGGATACCGTCCGGGTGGCGGTTGGCGCGGACGGTCAGGTAGGCGTCTAGGACGCGGCAGAGTTCGCCGTCGAGACGGACGTAGTCGCGGCCGTCGGGCCCCTTGCCCTTAGCGCTGTACCAGAGCACGCGGTATCCGGCCTCAGTGCTCAGATCCGCAAAGGCCGCTCCAGTCAACGCCGAGACGCGCAGGGCGGTGTAAAACAGCAGCGCGATCACGGCCGCGTCACGCCACGCCGCTTCCGTTCCCAGGTCTACGGCGCGACCCTCGGTGGTGTCGAGTAGCAGAGCCGTCTCGGTGACGCTGAGCGTGGGCGCCTTGCGCGCGGATGCGGCAATCTGCCCGCTCGTCGGGCGCTTGACCAGCAGTGTCGGGTTGCGGTCGGTGATGTCGTTGGACTGCAGGTAGGTGTACCAGGAGGAGACAGCGGCGAGTCGCCGCGCCCGGGTCGCGGCGCTGGGCGGGCGCGAGTGGCCACCGACGGTGACGGTCATGGACGCCGACCAATCGTCGATGTCCGCTCGGCGCGCCGCCCGCGGTTCCAGTGCGGTGCGGGCGCAGTAGTCCAGCCAGCCGGCCAGGTCGCGGTAGTAGCCGCGGCGGGTGGCGTCGCTGTTCTGGGCGCGCAGCCAGGCGGCGGTCAGCAGGCGCAGGCCGTAGCGGTCGCCCGGGTCGTCGGGCGGCAGCGCGGGCAGCAGCGCGACGGCCTGCCCGATCGGATCGGCCGCGGGGCCCGCCGTCGTCGCCGCCCCTGCTGCCTCCAGCGCCGGCGACAGAGCCGCTGTCATCGCCTCTGCGGGCAGCAGCGCCGTGGCTTCCAAAGGAGCATCCGGAGTCGGCAGCGGTTGCGTAGTCATCCACAAACGCCCTTCACAAGGGTGTTACAACACTCGCTGCAACAAGGCCACCACCTGCGGATTTGGTGCTTTGAACCACCGTTGAAGCCTGCATCGACCTCTGCGCTGAAGCGTACGGACCACCCCGACCGGGCGGCGCCTGGCCGCATCCCGCATCGCCGCATGTTCGGCTGACGTCGCGTGTGACGCCGATCCCGCCCTCGCCGGCCTTGTTGATCATGCACACCAGGATAACCGTCATTATCCCGGAGCCTCAACCTTCTCGTATTTTCACGTTTCGCGTGTCGTGTTAATGATTAAGCGTGCCGATCAGCGAAAAGATCGCTACGGTGAGGCGGGTGAACAGTGAGACGAGCAACGCGAACGACGTCACCGACAACTCCGCGACCACAGCGGCGGTCATGGAGTCGGCCAGCGAGCCGGACGCCGCCCCGTCCACGCCCTCGGGAGCATCGGCGCACACAGCGGCGGCGGCGCCGGCGGGCTCCTCGGCTGTTGGCGGACCAGCCGCACAACAAGGCGACCTGACGGGCGGCGTGGCCGAGCTACCGGCGGCACCCGCGGCCGAACCGGAGGTGGCACGCGGTGAAGCCGTAGAAGAAGGGGCAACGGCCGACGCGGTCGCGACGGCGGGGGAGTGCGCCCTGGCCGGCTGCTCAGAACCGCTACCGGCGCGCGGCCGCGGCCGACCCCCCAAGTACTGCAGTAAGGCTCACGCCGACCAGGCCAGCCGGGACCGCCGCGCCGCCGACACCGCCGCGGTCGACGAACCGCTGCAGCAGGCCGAGGCGCTCGCCCAGCGGGTACCGGCGGCCATCAGTGCCCTGCAGGGCCAGTTGACCGAGCTGAAAGACTTTCTCACCAAGGCCCAAGAGGGAGCGCTGTCGCGGGTACAGCGGGCCGAGGCCGAGGCGACCGCGGCCACACAGGCCGAAGCCGACGCCGAAGGCCGCGCCCTGGCCGCCGACAAGGCACGCAAGCAAGCGGTCGCCGCCGCCGAGGCCGCCCGGACCGCTCAACTGGCCGCCGAGCGGGCCGCCGCCCGCGACCGCGCTGACCTCGAGCAGGTCCGTGCCGACACCACCGAGGCCATCGCCGCGCACCAAAGCGCCCGCGACGCCGCCCGCGAGGCTCAGGCCGCCGCCGAGGCCTCCCGCGATGCCAAGGCCGCCGAACTCCGCGATATCCGCAACACCCACGAGCAGGAACGCGCCCGATTCGAGGCCGCCTCCCGCGCCCAGGCCGACCAACTGCAGACCCTCCAGAACGAGATGGCCGACAGCACGGCAGCGCTGGCGACCGCGCGGGAGGCACTGGCCGCCGCCCACGGCGAGGCCCGCGCCCAGCGGACCAGAGCTGAGGCCGCTGAGCAGGCACGCGACGAGGCGCTACGGCATGGCCGCGAGGCCGCCGCCCGCGCCGATGCCCTTGAACGCCACCAGCGCGCACTCCAGGCCACCGCCGAGCAAGCTGCCAGGCAGGCCGCTGAGCAGTTGGCCATTGCGCAAAGCGCGGCCGCCTCCCGTCAGGCCCTCTGCGAACGACTCGAAACCGATCTGGCGGCCGCCCGCGCCGAAGCCGCCACGCAACGCGAACGCGCCGCCCGCGCCGAGGCCTCAGCGTCGCGGGGCCGCCCCGCCGTCCGGGACGACCAGGACAGTCAAAAGAACAGTGGTCCCGGCGATTCCTCCGCCGCCCCGCTCCCGAGCTGAGGGTCGGTTGGCCCTTCTCGGTCGAGCCACCATCACTTAATGCCGAGGCATTCCGCAGGATTAACGCACTGAGTACTTCCCGGCCTTCCTGGCCGCCTTCGCCGGCGACCGGTCCACCAACCTGGCCGGGCGCGGCACCCGCGCCGTCCTAGCGCTGGCGTTCACGCCGACGGCGGCCGCCAGGTTGTCGCGCACTCGCATCGCCACGGTGTTGCGGCGGGCCGGTCGGCAACGCGGCATCGACGAGCTGGCCCGCCGGATCCAGCAGGCCCTGCGGCAGCCGCAACTGCATCAGCCATCGCTGGTCGAGGACGCGATGGGCGTGCGGGCCCGCGCGCTCCTGGACGCCGAGTGCAGCGGTGCCGTTCGATGACCTGGCCGCAGCGCGGGCCGCGGTGGCGGGCTGGGTGGTCGAATACAACACCCGCCGCCCGCATCAATCATTGGGCATGGCCTGCCCGGCCGACCGGTTCGAGACCCGCACCGCTGCCGACGAGCAGGAGTTGCTGCCGCTGCGGCTGCCCGCTGCGGTCCGCCTGGCCGCCGTTCCCCGGCCGCCCAAGAGGCCGAACCGGCCGAAGCCATCGGCACCGATGTGCAGGTGCAGGGCCGCCGCTGAGATCAAGGTGTGGGATGGCGGGGCGGTGGAGTTCGAGCGGACCGTGCTGGCCAGCAGGAACATGTTGTCAGCAGGTGGGGCCGTCGGCGACGGTGCCGTCCGGGCTGGTCTCGACGGAGCCTGGCCACGAGTCCCGATGGGGGAGGGGCGGCAGGTCCTCGCCGCGTTGGCGGGCCCGGGCGAGTGTCGTCTTCGTAGCGCAGGCTGAACAGCACGTAGGGGTGCACGCCGACCAGCACACGTGACCATTCTCTAACCGGTCCTCGACCACGAGCGTCTCGATCAGATCACGCTGCGCCGGCTCGCCACCCTCATTGGATCCCACGCGGCTTTCGACGTCCGGTTCCTGGGATGCGGCCGTTTCCTCGACGTCGTCCATCTCGTGCCCTCCCCGCACCAGCCGTTCCGGGCGCTGACCGAGGCGATCGCCGGACAGTGGCCCGAGAGCGAGCCGTACGGTGGTCAATTCACCGAGGTTATCCCCTATCTCACCGTCGCTCACCAGCAGGTGGCACAGCTCCTCGACCAGGCCGAAGCCGACCTGACCGGCAGGCTGCCCCTGTCCGCCCAGGTGCACGAAATCCACCTGCTGGTCAGCGACGGCGACCGCTGGCACCAGGAAAAGAGCTTCGAGCTCTTCCGCCATTCCCGGTGACCGTGTCCCCGGGCGCCACGGATCGGTTCGGACGGCGGGGTGCCGTTCGGGCGCCGAACGGCACGGTCTCCCGGATGAGGACTCGGGCTCAGGATGTGCTCGGAACCTTCGGGGCCGGCCGGCCCTGCTGATCGATGGATTCTCGTCGGGCGGTGAGGAAGAGCAGCGCCAAAAGGAGGCCGAGCGCGCCGATCCCTCCGCACACCCACAGCGTTGTGTCCATGCCGTGGATGAACGCCGAACGGACCGATCGCAGTAGCGAGTGATCGCGTCCGGCGACGGCCACACCGGAGGAGACGCCTTGGTGGGCTGCGGCGGCCTGCGTCGGAGACAGGCCTCGCAACTGAAGGTGGCTTCGGTAACCGGCGTTGGCGAGTGAGCCGAGGCGCGCGACTCCGATCGCGCTGCCAAGCTGACGCAACGCCATGATCAAGGCCGAACCCACGCCCCCGCGTTCTTTCGCCAGTGCGCCGAGGGCGGCCATCGTCGTCGTAGACATCGTCATGCCCAACCCGATGCCGAAGACCGCGATCCACCCGGCGGTGAAGCCATAGCCGGTGCTGAGAGTGGTGGTGGCTCCGGTGATCAGCCCGACGGCGATGAGGGCGAATCCGATCGACACCGGCACCTTGGGACCACGCCGTACTACCAGGCGGTTCGCGACCTGCACCCCGATCACGAGGCCGGCGACCATCGGCAGCAACCGCAGGCCAGTGCCGAGGGAGTCCGCGTTGAGGACAGCCTGGAAGTACTGAGGTGTGTTGAACAGCAGTCCGAACATGGCGAAACTGACCATGGTGGCCAGGATCGTTCCCCAGGTGAAGTCGGGCGAGCGGAACAGCGACAGGTCGACGAGGGGTTCGCGTCGACGGCCGACCAGCCGCTCCCAGTGCACGAACGCCGCCAGTACGAGGGCGCCGGCGACCAACGTGGCCAGCGGGCGGATGTCACTCCAGCCCCGGTCTCCGGCCTCGATCACACCGTAGGTGACCGCGACCATGCCGACAGCGGAGATGGCGACGCCGGTCAGATCCAGCCGGGCTCGTCGCGGGTTGCGCGACTCGGGGACGACTGCGGCGATCACGATGATCCCGAGCACCACTGCTCGCCTCGGGCATCACCACGATCTTGAACCGTGCACTGTCCCGAGGACAGATCCGCGGCGACAGGCTCAGGCCGCGAGCCGTCGCCCTGCCGACAGACCTACTCCGTCACGAGGTCATCGCACGGGGAACACCCATCCCTCCGACCGCGGTGGCCGAGATCGTCGACGACGTCATCCTGCCCCTGCTGGCCTGCGACTCCGGGCCGACGCAGGGAGCCCAGGCCGCACAAACACCGCCCTGACCGAGCCGAGCGGCGAGCTCGGTCGCGCACGAAACGACACCGTGCACATGGACGTGAATCAGGTCTGCACATGTCGTCGCCGACCCGTCGGATCCACGACGTCGCAGCCGCCGGCGGTCACCAGGATCGGCGTCGAGGCCCGTGCCACTCGTAGGTGTTCGTGACCGTCCTGTCGGCTCAGGCGCGTTCCAGGGTTCGGTAAACGGTGGCGCGGCCGACGAAGAACACCTCCATCAGATCGGCGATGGTGTACTCGCCGGTGGCGTGCATCCGCACCAGCTCGGCCTGCTGCCGCACGCTCAGCTTGGGGGCACGGCCCTTGAGCTTGCCGCGGGAGCGGGCGATGGCCATACCCTCCCGTGTGCGCATCTTCAACAAGTCCGCCTCAAACTCGGCGAACACCGCCAGCATGTTGAAGAGCATCTCCGACATCGGGGCAGCAGCGTCGTAGATGCTCCCGCCCAGTGACAGGCGCACGCCCCGCTGGACGGGGGTGTCCCCGATGTCGCGGGCGTCGGGCACCGAGCGGGCGAGCCGGTCGAGTTCGGGGACGACGCCGCCGAGGAACGCGCGCAGGCGCTCGAACGCGCCGCCGGGAGCGAGTAATCCGGCCGCCACCCCGGCCCGAGCTCGACAGGGCCGTCGCTCTCGCCTGTGGGAGGCGGTGGCGCGCAGGTCGTTCATGTATTCGAGGTCGCCAGTGGGGCACCCGTGGAGGGTTCAGTGCAGGGCCTCGCGCAGCGCTCGGGTGAAGCGTTCGGCCTGGTCCTGCTGCGACATGTGGCCGGCGCCCTCGATGACCGTCAGACGCGCGCCGGGGATCAGGCTCGCGCACTCCTCGGGGACGCGGAGCGGGACCTCGGTGTCCAGTTCGCCGTGCAGGAAATGGGTGGGCACGCGCACCTGGCCGAGGCGGGCCCGGGGGTCGTAACCGGCCTGGTCGACGACGAGCCGGTCGATGAGGAAGGTCGAGTCCAGGAGCTGGCGGACCGTCCAGTCGATCACGGCGGCACTGGCCCCGGGACGGTACCAGTGCGGAACGAACTCGGCGAGGGTGCCCGCCCGGTCGGCGCGCAGGTCCATCAGCAGTTCGTCCATCGCCTCGCGCATCCCGGAGAAATGGTGGACGCCGGCGTCGACCGGGATGATCGCGCCGATCCTGTCGGGGGCGGCGAGGGCGGCCTCGATGGTGAACGCACCCGCGATCGAGGAACCGATCAGCACCGGCTGCTCCAGTGCCAGGACGTCGATGAACTCCAGGATGTCACGGGTGACGTCCGCGATGGTGTAGCCGGTGGCGGGCCGGTCCGCGCGGCCGCAGCCCCGCCAGTCGACGGTGATCACACGGTGGCCGGTCATCAGGTCGGCCGCCTGGGCGTCCCACACCCGGCCGCTGGTGCCCCAGCCGTGCAGGAACACCAGGGGACGGCCGGCGCCGAGGTCCTGGTAGTAGAGCCGGGTCCCGTTGACATTCGCGTAGGCCATCGTCGTCTTCCTTTCGCGGCGGTCCGTTCCCGGGATCGCCCGTTGAGCCGGGGCTGACGTTGAGCAATTCCAGCGGAGATACCGGCGGCGCCCAATGAGCAGTCCGCTCTTAGACTGATCAAGGATCGTGATGAATGGACGGTGGGTGTGGAGCTCCGGCAGGTTCGGTATTTCGTGGCGGTGGCTGAGGAACTGCACTTCGGGCGGGCCGCCGAACGGCTGCACATCGTGCAGCCGACCGTGAGCCAGCAGATCCGGCGGCTGGAACGCGAGTTCGGGCTGGACCTGTTCGACCGCACCACGCGGAACGTGACGCTCACCGCCGCGGGCGGGGCCTTCCTGCCGCACGCCCACGCCATACTGCGGAGCGTGTTCTCGGCGACCGACGCGATGGCCGCCCTGCGGGCCGAGCAGGAGTCGACCCTGCGGCTCGGTACGAACGTCGGGCTGGGCGGCCGCCTGGACGCCCTGCTGACCGCGCTCACCGAACGGGCGCCGCGGCTGATGGTGGAGCTGGTCAGCGCGGCTCCGGCGTCCCGGCTCCAGCAGGTGCGCGACGGGGACCTGGACGCCGCCTTCATCCGGGGCGCCGACCACGGTCCGGGTCTGGAGCTCCTTTCTCTTTGGAGCGATGCCCTGGTCGTGGCCCTGCCCGCGCGGCATCCGCTGGCCGCCCAGGAGGAGGTCGCGCTCGCTGACCTGGCCGACCTGCCGTTGCGGATCGTGCCCCGGGACGCCAACCCGCACCTGGTCGACACGGTCGTCGGCGCCTGCCGGGCGGCCGGATTCGAACCGATCATGGGTCCGGCCTTCACCACCGACCAGGACACGCTCGCCGCCATCGCCTCCGGCAGACCGAGCTGGACGGTCTACTACGCGGCCCAGGCCGAGATCCAGCCCGCTCCTCGCATCGCCTTCCGGCCCTTCGCGGCGCCCGCCCCGGTCGCCCGGACCTATCTGGCCGTACGTCCCGGTCCACCGTCCAGCCGGCTGGCCGCACTCCTGGACGCCTGCCACGAACTCGACCGATGGAGACCGAACTGACCGCACATCTGGGCTATGCCGAGCACCGGCTTACCCGGTTGCAGAGCTCGTTCAGCCCAGGGAGACCAGGCGAGCTCCGCCGTCGGTCTCAATGATGGTGCCGGTGATGTTGGCGTTGGTCGCTGCGAGGACCACGACGTCGGCGACGTCATCAGCGGTCGCGATGTGGCGGGCGGGTAGCGCCTGGGCGGCCTGGGCGAAGTAGGCCTGCCGGGCGTCGTCGGGCAGGCCACTCCACCAGGGCGTGTCGACGAGGCCGGGTGAGACGCCGTTGACCTGGATGGGTGCCAGTTCCACCGCGATGGGCTTGACGAGGGCTTCCACCGCTCTGTTGATCGCCGCGATGATGGTCTTTGCTTCGCCATTCGCTGGAATCCGCTATTCGGGGAGGAACTGGGCCAGTGCCGTTCGGATGTGGGGCTGGTGGCCGCCTTGGTTGAGTTCGAGGATGGCGGCCTCCACGACGGCGCTGTTCCACATGGCCGCGCTCGGCTCGGGGTGCGTCCGGCCCATGGCGGCGAAGTCGGGACTGGTCAGTTGGACGACTGTTCTGTTCCGGGACGCGATCGCCTCGATGATCGCCGGGTCGACGCGGGCCTCCAGCAGCAGTGCGCGGACACCGCGATGGCGCAGGCATTCGTCCAGGTAGGCGTTCGCGGCGGCGAGCAGCCGGCCTCGGCCTGGTGCCATCCCCGCGATTGTCTTGTTGATCTCTGTGAATGCGCGGTCGTGGAACTCGGTGTGCAGCGCCAGCAGGAATTGCGACCGGTCGCGGAAGTGGTGGAAGAAGGTGCCCTTGGCCACGCCCGCCTCGGCGACGATGAGGTTGACGCTCATGCCTGCCAGGCCGGTCCGCTCTGCCAGGGACAGGCCCGCGGTGATGAGTTGCTGGCGGGTGGCCGCCGCGCGCTGCTGCCGGACGCCGGTGCTCACTGCGCGCTCCCGGCGGTCTCCACCGATTCCAGGAAGGGCAGTACCAGTTCCAGGAAGCCGTCCGGATCGGAGGCGAAGGCCACGTGCCCGGTCTCCAGTGTCCGCAGGTCCGCGTCGGGTATCGCCGCCTGCGTCTGGCGTGCGGCCGACATGGGGAGGATGACGTCGAGGGCCCCCCAGGCCAGCAGCACGGGTACACCGAGCCGGGGCCCGTCGGCCCGCAGGTCGTAGGCCGGATCGGCGATGCTGCGCCACAGCGCGGCGGACACCGCGGCGCCCGTCCTGCCGCGCGCCCTGTCCTGGACCCGGCGGGTGATGGCGTGCAGCCGGTCGCTGTCCGGCTTCATGTACCGGGGAACGAGCCGGGGGAACACAACCCGGTTGACGGCTGGGACACCCAAAGCGCGGGCCGCGAGGCGGGGGACCTTGACGAACCCGCCGGCATTGACCAGGACCAGCCCGGCGACCCGGTCCGGGTGGTCCAGCGCGAGCCTGGCCGCGGCGTACCCGCCGACCGAATTGCCGATGAAGACGGCGCGCTCTAGGTCCAGCTCGGCGACGAGATCGGCGAGAACACCGGCGAGCAGCGGCGCGGTCACCGACCGCGGCCCCCCGGTCGGTAGCTCGGAACGACCGTGACCCGGCCAGTCCACGGCCAGCACGCGATGGCCGGCGGCCGCCAGAGGCTCGGCCACCGCGTCGAAGTCGGTGTGGTCGTGCAGCGCGGCGTGCAGCAGCACCACCGGCCGACCACGGCCCCGCTCGGCATAGAACACCTGCCCCGCTCTGCTTCGGACGAAAGGCATCGCACACCCTCGATTCATTGACCGACCGGTCGGTCATTCTTGAACTAGACTACTCCCTGTCCGAGCGAAGACAACTTCTGCGCTGTGTGTCCTGGATCGCGGGCTTGATGTGTCAGGTCCGACCGATCCAGCCCTCCGCTCTGCGCCGCCGCAAGGGCGCCGAGCGGCGCCCCTCGGCGCAGGAGCTGGAGGCGGCGAGCGGGCGTTGCTGGACGACCTCACCCGCACCGCCTACCTGCTGAAATGGCACGGCCGCTTCGGGCCCGCGTCCGGCTCGGACCGCAAGATCCGCGACGCGCTCGGCCGGTACGTGCTGACCGCGTTCGCGCACGGCACCCTTCCCGGAAGCCGCCCAGAAAGCGACGTGGTTCAGCGGCGGCCGCCGCTCGAAAGCGTCGGAGTGGCGCTGGCTGGCCCTACGGGCCGGTCGGGAACACCTTCGGCGTGATGGGGGCGCTGCGGCAGCGTCTGCAGGCGGCGGGAGTCCGCGACAAGGGCGCCGGCGCGACGATCACCGGGATGGCGAAGCTCGGGCTGATCGAGACCCGGGAACAGCCCGCCGTGATCGCCGACTACCGCCTGGAGATCCCGCTGACGGCCCTCCGCTCGGGTCCGTGTCACCAGCCCCAAAGTAGCTGTGAGTAACGTTCGCGCTTTGGATCGCGACATTGGGTAGTCGCGGTTGGGTCGTGGGGTCAGGCTGGCCCGAGGACGGCGGTGACTTCGGCCATGACGGCGGCCGACGGTTTGAAGTACCGGCGGGCGTACTGCTCCTTCTTGTGCCGGGACTTGGCCATGAACAGCAGTAGTGAGACCCCCGACTCGCCGAGGTGGGTGAGTGCGGAGTGGCGGAGTTCGTGCAGGTCCCATCCGGTGCCGGCCTCGCCGCCGATGCAGGTGGCCGCATCCAGGAGGAGGCGGGCTTGGCCGTAGGACAGGCGTGCCCGTCCGGTGTCGGGGCACAGGTCGCGGGCGTCGACCTTCCTGCCGGGCCCGGGCCGGCGGTGGCCGATGAACAGTGGGCCGGTGGTGCGATCGCCGATCAAGCGGGGCAAGAGGCGGGCGGTGCCGGCGTCCCACCACACACGTTCCATGACGTACTGCTCCCGGGTGGTGCCGCGCTTTCGAGCCCTGGGTTTGGCGCCCTTGGCTTTGACCGGGCAGGTGCGGCCCGTCAGGTCCAGGTCCTCGATGTTGACGGAAAGGACCTCCTCGGAGCGGGCGGCGGTCTCGTACAGCATCCGCCACAGCGTCTTCTCGCGCAGGTGGACCTCGCGGCGGGCGATGAGCCGGTCGATCGCGGTCCGAGAGCGGACGGGGGTGTCGGAGCCGGGCGGGGGCAGGCACTTGCACCAGTTCGGGATGGCCGGGACGTCGGCCGCGTCGGCGACGCCGTGCTCGGCGCACCATTTCAGCCAGCCGCCGACCGCGCCGCGGCGGGTGTTCCATGTGGCCACCGACGCCTCGCCCCACAGCAGCTCAAGGGCCTGCCCGATCTCCCCGTCGGCCACGGTGGCCAGCGGCCGGCTCTCGCCGAGCTCGGCGGCGAGCTTGTCGAGGGTGGTGGTGTAGGAGCGGCGGGTGTTGGGGTTGGCGCAGGCGGGTGAGTCGAGGAAGGCGTCGGCCGCCGACCGGACGGTAGAGCCGGGGCGGGTGTCGCCGGGACGCAGAGTGATCACGGTCGGCACGGGCTCCGCCTCCTCATCCATTGCCACAGATAAAGGGACCGCTTCGGGCACTCGGCCGTCGCGGGATCCGCAGATCGTGATCCACCATGCCACAGGTAAAGGACCCTTATCTGTGACATGCGCGTTCGCGGGTCGCAGACTGAGCCAGGTTCTGCGGCCGGCGTTCAGGGCCTAGAACTCCGCGTACCGGGACGCCGCTCGGCTCTGACGCCCTGCCGGGCCACCCAGACTGGGCGCGGCTACGATAACAACGTCCCCTTACAGGGGGCTGGAGTCTGCTACTTGAGTCCCGTCGATACCCGGGGCAATTCAACAGGATGGAACAGCGTGGACATCGGTACCCGGGAAGAAGTCAGTCCGAAGCCGATGTCCGGCAGCGTCCAGTCTAAGAAGCTGCTCCTGCGCGCGCTCGCTGGTGAGCGGACCGAGCGGCCGCCGATATGGCTGATGCGGCAGGCGGGACGGTATCTGCCCGAGTATCGCCGGGTCCGTGAGGCTGCCGGGGGCATGGTGGGGCTCTGCAATTCGCCCGAGCACGCTGTCGAGGTCACCCTGCAGCCGATCCGCCGCTTCCCGCTCGACGCCGCCATCATCTTCGCGGACCTTCCGCAGGTCGCCGCCGCACTGGGCCAGACCCTGGACTACCGGCCCGGCGACGGGCCGGTTCTGACGCCCCCTGTCCGCTCGGCTGCGGACATAGCCGGCTTCCTGAGCGCCTCCCGCCTCCACGAGGAACTGGCCCCGGTCTACGAGACGGTCAGGCAGCTGACCCGCGCTCTGCCCCCCGAAGTGGCCCTGATCGGCTATGCCGGCGCACCGTGGACCATCGCCACCTATATGGTCGAAGGACGCGGCGGCGGCACGTCGGAGCACTCCGTCGTCAAGCAGTGGGCATTGAGCGACCCCGATGGATTCCAGCCCCTGATCGACCTGCTCACGACCGCCGTCATCCAGTTCCTTGACCGCCAGATCGAGGCGGGCGCGGAAGCAGTCCAGTTGTTCGACACCTGGGCCGGGATACTCCCGGACGCCTTCTTCGAGCGCTGGTGCGTCAAGCCGGTTGCCGCCATCGTCGCAGCGCTGAAGGCCAAACATCCGAACATTCCGGTCATCGCCTTCCCGCGGGGCGCCGGGCTAGCCTACGACGGGTTCGCCGGGGCAACCGGCGCGGACTGCATCGGCCTGGACGCCACAGTTCCTCTCGAATGGGCCGCTAAGAGGCTGCAGCACGGCCTGGGGCGCTGCGTGCAGGGCAACCTCGATCCTCAGCTCCTGGTCGCCGGCGGCCCCGCGCTCTACGCCGAGACAGAGCGCATCCTGCGCGCCCTGAGCGGGGGGCCGTTCGTGTTCAACCTGGGACACGGCATCGTCAAGACCACGCCCCCGGAGCATGTCACTGCCCTGGCCGAGCAGGTGCGCGCATGGACCACGCCCGCGCCACCGCCATCCTTCGCTCCGCCCGAGACCTGACGCCCGATGCCGGCAGGCGCGGAGAACCCCGGGGTCAGGCGGCCGGTTCGCCGACATCGAGATCCATGAAACGGGTCATGTCCAGATCGAACCGGCCGTACAGGTTGAGGTGGCCCCAGAACAGGGCCGACAGGCCGCGCAGGTCGGTGTCGTTGAGACGGCCGCGCCACGCGGGGTCGCGCAGGACGATCTGGATCATCTGGGTGTTGAGGTAGCCGATGGCTGCCTGGACCAGGTGCAGGGCAAGGGCGGAGATCTCGACGCTCTCACGATCGTCGCCGGTCAGGTCACCGGCCTTGCCGTAGAAGATGTCCTTGTTGGCGCTGTTCCAGTTCTCCACCACGTTCAGGCCCTCGTGAATCTCGCGGCGAAGTTCCTCGTGGGCGAGATAGTCGCAGATGAAGATGGTGCGGATCACCCGCCCGAGCTCCTCGACGGCCTGATAGGCGGGGTGCTTGGGGCCGCCGCGGGTGAAGCGGCGCAGCATCTGGTGCGCCGCGGCGGTCTTGAGCCGCAGGGCGGTGGCGTACTTGACCATGACGTCGTAATTGTTGGCGATCAAGTCCCAGTCGATGGTCTTGTTCGACAGCACACCGCCCAGCTACGGCCACGCCTCGTCCTCGCCGACGCCGGGCCGGTACAGGCGGGCCGATCCGATGTTCTTCAGCCGGGGCAGGAGTTGGAAGTCCAGCAGGTGCGCGAACGCGAACCCGACGATCGAGGCACCGTGGGTGTCGGTGTACTGCCGGTCGATCTCGGCAGAGGTCAGGTGGCGCAGCAGCCCCTCGATCACGGAGGCCACCTCGGACGCGGTGGTGCTGGTGACCTGGGAGTAGATGCACACCGACTTACGTTCCACGTGCCAATACACCATGATCCCCGGACCGCCGTACCGCTGATGCCACTCGGTCATGAAGTTCGCCGACCAGGACCCGAACTTGCGCGAGTCCGACGCGCACGAGGTCCCCGGACCCCACAGCGTGGTGTCGCGGGCCTCTAGGGTCTTGTTCACGATGGTGCGGATCGCCGCGCGCAGGTTGTCCCGGTTGATGAACAGGCGGCGGGTGCGGCGCAGCGCCGCCTCCGTATCCACTTGGGACTCATCAGCGCCGGGCGCTGTCGCGACGCCGTCGGCGACCCGCTTGATCCCAACATTCGTGCCCAGCCCGTACAGGCAGAGCAGAAGCCGGCGCTGCAGGACGGCGGGGTCGGTGACGGTGCGAGAGGCCACCGAGGCGAAGTCGCCGGTGAAGTGCGTAATGTGGTCGACGTCCTTGAGCAGGTTGAGCAGGTCGATCACGCCCCACCGGCGGCCGATCTCCGCTTTGAGCGCCGCCAAGTTCTCCGGCTCGGGCTGCTTGGCCACAGGCGGAACGCTAATCCACGGCTCGCCCTTCTTGGCGGTGATCTTCACGCCGCCGGTGGTGCCCTTCTTTAGCGCCTTGTTCAGCATGGTCAGCGCGGCGGTGTGCCGCTTCTTCAGATCGGCGATGAACTCGGCCGGGTCACGGGGCTTCTTGAGCGCTCCGTAGTGGACGTCGCGGTTGGCGTCGAAGTCGGCGGGCAGGTCCTCCTCGGGGGTTGCGCCAGGTGTTGCCGCCCTCCACCCAGATCTCCCGTCGGCGGATCGCCTTGCGCAGCGCGACCAGCACGCACAACTCATAGGGGATGCGTTCCACCAGCCAGGTGTCGGCGTCGATCACGGCCTCCACCCAGTCCTCAGGCACCACGTGCTCGATCGGGATCGTCTCCGCGGCGTCGTAGAAGTCGGCGTCGGAGTCCTCATACCGCTTCAGCAGCGCCAGGGCGTCCATGACCGGCTGGAACGCCTCGTTGGAGGAGCCGAAGGTGACCGCCTTCAGCAGCTTCGGCAGCCCCCGGCGGTAGTGGTGGGAGTAGGAGCCGCGCAGCTTGGTCCGCACCCGGGTCTGGAACGCCTTCTCATTCGCCTTGGCCTCGGCGATGATGTCGGCCAGCGTCCGCTCCCCGACCACCGGGTATATCGCCCTGCGTACGATCTCCTCCGGCAGGGCCAGCGCCGCGGTGGCCATCTTCACCAGGATGCCGTTCTTGCCCGACACCCGCCGGAACTCGGCGTTGATCTCTCCCTCGACCTTCCGCTCCGACCGGACACTGATCTTGTGGACGAGCTGGATCAACAGCTCCACCAGCCCGTCGATCAGCTCGGTCTTGCGGACATGACACAGCGCCGCCAGCAGCGTGATCCGCACCTCCTGTGAGGCGGCGGTGAAGTCGGAGGGGTACATCTTCATCGCCCGCGCCCGCCAGTTGGCCACGATCTTCTCCGACACCCCCTCGAACAAGGTGTCTGGCAATTCGATCGCCTCCACCCGTCCCAGCTTGCCGATCTCGGCCAGCAGCGTGTCCAGCCCCAGCGGCCCCGGATCCTCCTTCAACTCCTGCAGGAACGCCCGGCCCCCGCCCACGCTCCCCGCCGCGGCACCCTCATCAGAAACCGGCGCCGGTATCGACCAGGTCCTCCAGCCTGGCCACCGGCCCAGCCTCTAGCCGTTGCAAGGTCCGCTCGGTGAACTGCCGCTCGAACATTGCCTCCGCCGCGCCCAGCAGCCGCTCGATCCGGCCCGCCGTCGGCGGCTCCAGCCTGTTCTCCCGGCACCGCGTCAGCAGCGCCGCCCGCAGCCGGTCCCGCGACACCTCCTCCGGGCAGATCTCACCCGCCAGCCAGAAGATCAGCTTGTCCTCGTCCGCCACCGTCACCGGACGGAACCCGTGGAAATCGCGGATCTCCTTGCCGTGATACTCGATCGTGCTGCCCGACCAGCGGTAATCCCCCAACAGCTCCGACGCCACCCCGACCTGCCCGGCCATGAACTCCACCGCCGCCCGCGGCACGTCCTCCCGACGCGGGAACCTGGCCTCCAGCTCGAAGAACTTCAACATCAACGCGAACCCCAGCCGGGTCGCACCCGACTTGTTGCTCAGCAGCCCCCGCTCCTCCTCATCCAGCGTCCAGCACTCGATGAGGTCCTCAAGCTCCCACTCCCGACGCATCGCCCCAAGCCTCCGGAATCGCCTTGAACGTCGGGAAAACCCTGATCCGCGACCACGCCGCTACCGATCAGTACCACTCACTCGTGATCACCACGTGTCGAATCAGAAACGCTACCCACAGCTACTTTGGGGCTGGTGACACGGACCCGAGCGGAGGGCCTAGTTCCGGTTCGCCGCGCCAAGCGCGGACACTCTTCGGCACCACGCGTACGTACAGAAAGGAACCTTCCTCCGCACGCGGGTCCCACCCGAGCTTGGCGGCGAACGCCTCGGCCGCGTCTTCGGGCACGTCTTGGTCCAGAAAGCATTCCGCCTCACCCGGGAGAAGCACCACGTCGAAGGTGTCCGGCAGTGCCAGGCGCACGCGCGGCTCCTCGCGGGCGTTCCGCGCAGTCGCGGAGGTGGCGCTGGTGCACATCCACACTGCTCGCCCGTCCCACATGAACCACAGCGGCACCTGGTGCGGGCCGTGATCTGGATGTGCTGTCGACACCCATACATCCCGCTCGGTGACGAGCCGTTCCAGAGTGTCGCGCTTACGCTCAGCCGCCCGGCGGCGAACGATCCCCGGGGGGGTCTGCATGGGTCCCGACCATAGCCAGCACGCTCAAAGCGCGCATGAGGGGAGCCGTTAACGGATGTTTCACGAGCCGCAAACGAGGTGATGATGGGCCGCTGAGGACAAGATCGTGCAGGGGATTAAGACAGGCGGTTAGGTCGGCGGCGGGCGGAGGTCTACTCTCCGAGGGAGATGTAGGCGCCGAGGCTGGCCAGATGGGCGTAGCGGGATTTGGCCTGCAGATCTGCGGCGGTGCGTCCGGCGCCGCCAGGTGTTGTAGAGCGGAGCTGGCGGAGCGTCCAACTGCGGGCGTGAAGGCACCAGATCGCCGGTGGCGCTCTTGAATGGGTGCTCGGTGCGCGGGTAGGACAGCCGGCCTCGGCCGGTGACCGGCCAGATGTCGGCGGCCGCGGGCGCGCGGGGGGCCAGCGGGGGCGCAACGGTCGGCCGGGCACACCGGCCGAGCACGCCCACCAAGCCCCTCGCCGAGCAGCTCACCGCCGCCAAGCGTGAACTGGACCGGCTGCGCGCCGCGCTGCAGACCGCCAAGGCCGACCGGGACCGCGCCCGCACAGCCGAGGACAAGACCAAGAAGGAGATCGTCCGCTGCCTCAAGCGCTACGTCGCACGTGAGGTCTATCAGGTGATCATCCGCTCGACGGCACTCCTGCCACGGGTTGCGCAGACATAGGAGCGTCATTTTGTTATGACTTCTTAATAGCTACAGCAGTCCAGAGCAGGGCCGTCGCGAGAGCTGGTCGAGTGTCTGTGGTCGTGCGGCCGGGTGACAGTCGAGTTCCAGTTCGACGACGATGAGGTCGTGGTCGAACAGTGGCCGCACGTTCTTCGGAGCGCCCCCCGGGGAACCACCTGGTAGCGGCGGATCTTGAGGCCGTGCACAACACGGCATCCCAGTCGCAGCGGTGGGCGAGACGGTCCTTGCATCCCCAGGCCGATCACGCGAGCGGGCAGACGCCCGAGTCTGCCTGCCACCAGGACCCGTCCTTACCTGGCCGAACCGCAAAACGTGCACTCATCGGCGTCACCGCCCGTCGGCCTGGGCACCGCAGTGTCTGGCGCTCCACGATCGCGTCCGGATCTTCCTGGCGCGCGGTGAGGCCGTCACCAGCCTGGCGCTACCTCCGGAGCGACCGCCGCCGCCAACCCCACCCACTGGTGGCATGCCCTCTACGACCTCGATGGCTGGCCGCTGGCGGCGGTGGGGCCGCAACGGGATGGGCGGCCCCCCGCCAAACGGCTGCCGCTGGCCATCCGGGTGTCGATCGCCTCCGCGGGCTGGAACATCGCGGCGATAACGAACTGCTGCACAGTACCGGAATACGCTACTCGCGCCGCCGCCATACTCCATCTGAAGTGTCCGCACCTTATGAGGCCGAGGCCCCATTAAAGGAATTTCTTGCTTTCCATTTCCATCAATGCAGTCTGCGTCATTGTTTGATACCGCCGGGCGTCAGTGAGATCGTCCTCTGCGGCGAGGACCTCGGCACGTGCGACCTCGAACTCGGCGGCCAATGATGGGTACTGGGGGTCATGCCGTGACGCCAGCTTGAGTTGATCTTGGATCATGGCCATCCGCTCAAGAGCCGCGTGATATCTAGCGGATGCCGCACCCACGTTCTGCGTAGCGAGGTTAAGATCGCGCCGGCGATTGGCGATGGGGCCCGGTTCGGCACTTAGAAGCTTGTCGGCCTGAGCGATCGTTGCGTCGCTGACACGTGCATTCATGTGTTCATTGGCGAGTCGCAGGAAGCTCTGCACGTTCGCCAAGTGAAACGGCTGCCCAGTCTCGGCTCTCATCTCTGCGCCCAGTTCGCTTCGTGGACGGGGAGAGACTCCACCTGGTTGCTGGGTGATCCAGTCCTCCGCGGACTTACTTTCGTTTGTAACGAGTAGGATGGGAACTTGTCTCCTGCGGACCTCGACCAATGTCTGAGCCCATAGCAGGTAGTCGCCGATGCCGCCGTCCGGCTTGTCTGCGTCGGCAAAGCCGGGAGGGATGCCGTGCTCGTAACGGTAGGCGGCCTGCGTGCGCGCACGCTACATATCAGGCAGTGGCGGGCCTATCCGGCCACGAAAGATGCTGTCGATCTCCTCTAATATTGGGTCGTTGAGCCGGTTATCCCTGGCCGTAAGGTCGAATTCGTAAAGTTCGGCGGCCTTATCGGCGACGCCGCTGGTGGTCAACTGCCGGGCAGTGTCGAGCAAACCAATCATGTCTTTGACGGCGTCCTGGGAAAGGCCGCGACGCTTACCGAAGTCCTCCACTGCAGCCTTGGCCTTGTTAAAAGCCGTTGCCGCCTCCTTGCTAAGGTCGTCCCTCAACTTCTTGACGGCCTGGGCGCATTCGTGGATAACCCTCAGGCGGCGCGACAGAAACTCCTCCATAACCTGATGGGGGACCCACAGGCGGTCACCGAAGAGCTTCAGCGTGTCAAGGAACTCGCGACGGTTTGTGCTGTTGAGTCGATAGGCGTCGAAGAGTGCATTGGTGTCGAACACCACCAACCCGCGAGTGAGATGCTCCTTGAGTTGCGTGCGGTCGGGCGCGAAATGCCAAGGGAACAGGTCCCGCAATGAAGACGCCGGTGCGGGCGGCTGTTGCTCGTCCGGGCTGTCAGCGGTGGACATGGGGCGAGGATAGAGCGCTGCACTCACTTGCCGCGCGGGGTTTTCGTAACGGTTTGGCACCACGGGCGCCCGGTGTGCCGCGCCGGGGGAGGGGAGTGACGCTTCCGATCGTCACGGGCCTTTCACCATCGTCCACGTGCTGCTGGTCAGTCATAGTCGCCACGACAGTCGAGCCGATGAGCGGGCCCTGTTGGGTGTTCCTCGTGGCGCTCGGAAGCGGCCCGGGGCGGGCAATGCCCTTCCGGTCTGTGGCCTTCTGTACCCCTAACTGGAGACCAGCGGGAGGCAGGCAGGTCGGGACGGGACGAAGTGGCGCTGGCGGCGCCATTGGCCCCCGAAGCGCCGCCAGGCCTCACAGCAGGGCCAGTCCCGCGCCGAACATGATCCCGCACATGCCCGGACGTCAGCGTTCCGCCTCACGCAGATCCAGCAACCGCGCCACCGCGGCCGCGCGCCGCTCCGGATCGATCCGCTGCGCCACCCGATGCCGGAACGTTGTAACCGAATTGCCCGCGCCCGGGCCTTCGATAGGGCCGGCCGGTGAAGGCAGTCCCGCAGCAGCCCAACCGTGGATGCGCTACGGAATGGGCTCAATCTCGAGGCTGCGGCGCTCGATAAGGACGATGTCGCGCCGGCGGCTGTGGTGGCAGCCGATTTTCTCGCGGGTGCCGACGGTGCCGAATCCTGCCTTGGCGTGCAGGCGGAGGCTGGCGGCTCTGTGAGGGAGGACGCCGGACTGGACGGTCCAGATGCCGGCGTAGGCGCACCGGTCGGAGACGGCGGTGGCGGCGATACATCCAGCCGGCCGCTCGACCCGAGATCCAGCACGGTCTCGCCGGGGCGCAGTTCGACGACGGCCGGGGGTACCGCAGCCCCGGCTCAGCCCGCACGTCGTCGAGGACCTTCGCCGCCGCCGGCCCGAGTACTTCCTCGTCTGACAGATGCGCCAGCCGCCGCGTCAGGCTCTCCACACCTGCTTCTTCTGGACCATCGCGGCCCGCTCCAGCAGCATGTGCCGCGGCACGTCCGGGGTGCGGCGGCACGAACGACTTCGCGTCATCGAACGCCCGCGAGATCGCCTCGTCCCGTGGGACGGACCCCGGCGCGCTTGGTGCGGAGGATGCAGCGGCAGCGCGGCGCCGCATCGCCCCGCCACGGCCGCCGCCACCGCCGGCGTCGTCGTGGTGGTGGGGGGGGAGCCAGGGTTTCCGGGAGAATCGGCCACCGCGGCCGCGCGGATGCAGCCGCTCGAACTCGGCGTCTTTGTGCGCAACGAACCGGAGCCGCCCGGCCCGCCACGCGCGCGCGGGGGCCGATCTTGCGGTTGCATAGGCACCACCGTGCCCGCTCGGCCTCCTTGATGTCCCGCCCAGTCGGTGTCGCCCCGTCGGCGAAAAACCGGCTGTTACTCACTAGTACGTTCGCTGTCTGCGGGTGTACGCGCGGCACTGTATGGGCACGCCATCAGCAGCGGAGGGCCTCCCGCCCGCTGCGGCTGCTACCCGGTGCATCGGCGGGAGGCCCCACCCGCTATCGCGGGCCGCCGGGGAAGCCGGAGGCGATCCAGATGACCCACACGATGAGCCTCGCCAGCTCACCCGCCACCCGGACCTTCTCATCGCTGTCCCAGCGCCACCACCTAGCCATGACGGCCCTCTCTCCGCCGGACTCGTTCGGTCCGCCGGTACCGTACGGGCCGAGCAAGCCGGGGAGTCGGAAAGCCCTCAGGCTCGGTGGTCTGCTCGAAGCCTTCCCAATCCGGAACAGCGAGACATCCTGTTACTGGCGAGTAGGGCCGATGGCGCGGCATATCCGGCTAGTCGGTGGCGCCGGGTCGCCGCCGCGTGAATTGCTGCGGAACGTCCCCGTCGAGCTTGCGGACGTCGGTGTGGCCAGAGCGGCGCTTGGGCGAGCTTGGCCTCAGCACTGCCGCCAAGACCATGAGTGGCCAGAGGGACTTCATCGAACCCGGGGCACCTCAGACAATCCGAACACCTGCGCCCGGAGGCCATCGAGTCGCGCCGCCGGTTCACGCGCCGCCACTCGCGAGAATCTGCTCGATCACCCCTCATTGGTCGGCCACCAGTTCGTAGCGGTCCTCCAGTGCGGCCAGGGCCAGCCACCGCGGTCAACTGCTCCTCGACACGACTAGCAGGGCCGTGTCGTCGGTCAGCCTGCCCGCGTGTGCTGCTGCAGCTCGCGGTGGATGGTCGGTGCGCTCTCGACCAGGGGAAGCTCGCCCCAAGCGGCTACTCGCTCGTCCAGCTGAAAAATGACCCCGGACGGGTCTCGCGCCTCAGTGACACCGTCAGTGAACAGCAGCAGCGTCGAACCACGGGGGAAGTCGAAGCACTCCACAGCCCGCAGTTCGGGATCGAGAGAGCCAAGCCCCAGCGGAAGGGACGCCTCACCGAGCTGAACCTGCCTCCCGTGATGCCGTTGCAGGAGTGAGTTGAGCATGGCGAAAGCCGTGCTGTTGGCAGGGGAGCCCGGCGGTGTTCTCCTCCAGGAGCGGGGTCT